>CAZDDH010000001.1:0-149491 GCA_964504165.1 uncultured Rickettsiales bacterium
CGTCGCTGGTGTCGTCATCGTCACCGGGGTCGTCGTCGCTGGTGTCGTCATCGTCACCGGTGTCGTCGTCGTCCGCCACGTCGTCGTCGCCCGCCACGTCGTCGTCCGCCGGGTCCGTGCACCCGAACAGGAACAGCACCGAACAAAGAACTGCCGCGAATGGTCTAGTCATGATGGTTCCTCCCTCGATCATTGGGTCCCCGCCGGGTCCCCGAAACTCGTTGTTGTACGCCCCGTACCCTCGGTGCCCTCCGTCTGCTCACATCCCGGTCAGTGATGCACGTGCTCACCCCAACACTCGATGGACGTATCCGCCGCCAGCGCGCAGGTGTGGGTGTTTGCGGCGCTGAGCTGGGTGTACTCCCCGTCCGGGGGGCTGGCCTCGCCGTACTCGTCGCGCCCCCAACACGCCACCGAGCCATCCGCCATGAGCCCACAGGTGTGCAGGCCGCCCCCGCTGATCTGAACGAAGTCCTCCTGGGGTGGGCTGGACTGGCCGAAGTTGTCGTTGCCCCAGCAGGAGATCTGGTTGTCGAGGCCAAGGCCGCAGACGTGGTGGAAGCCGGCGCTGATCTGGCTGAAGGTCTGCTCGGGCACATCGAGCTGACCGTACTCGTTGGAGCCCCAGCACAGCGCAGTGCCGTCGCTGGCCAGCCCACAGGAGAAGTAATAGCCGCTGGTCACGTGCGTGTAGACCGCCTCGGGCGGGCTAGACTGCCCATCCCCGTCGTCGCCCCAGCATTCGATCGTCCCGTCATCGCGGAGGCCGCAGGAGTGCCGCCCCCGGGCGCTGACCTGGAGGAATTCACCGGCCGGCGGGCTCGTCTGACCCTCTGTGCCGACGCCCCAGCATTCGACGGTGTGGTCGAGCTGCAGCCCACAGCCGTGGCCATCCCCGATGGCGACCTGGCTCAGCGGGCTCGGCGGGTCTTCGATGGAGCCGTACATCACGTCGGCCCAGCATTCGACGGACTGGTCTGCTCGCACGCCGCAGGTGTACAGGTATCCGGCGGCGACCTGCTGGAAGCCGGTGGAGGGAGGGGAGTCCTGGCCGTACCTGCACTCACCCCAGCACACGATGGTTTCGTCGGCGCGCTGGGCGCAGCTGATGTGGTAGCCCAGGTCGATCTGCACGAATTCCCCCTGGGGCGGGCTGGATTCGCCGTCGAGGTCGCAGCCCCAGCACTCGAGGGTCAAGTCGTCCGTCAGCCCACCGCTGTGTCCCGAGCCCGCACTGACCTGCAGGAACGGCCCGGCCGGAGGGGTGGACTCCCCGTAGCCGTCCCCGCCCCAGCACACCGCACTCCCGTCGGCCTCGACGGCACACGAGTGTTCCCAGCCGGCGGTGATCTGGACGTGTTGACCGCCGGGCGGGCTGGACGGGCCATTGCCGAGTGTCCCCCAGCAGGCGATCGTACGGTCGATGCCAAGGGCGCAGTTGTAATACCCGCCCGCGCTGATCTGCAGGAACTCCCCCGCGGGCGCCGCGGTCTGCTCCCGGTTGTTCGATCCCCAGCACTCGATGGACCGATCCGCCCGCAGGCCGCAGGTGTGGCCCACGCCGGCGGTGAGCTGTTGGAACGCTCCCGAGGGGGCCTGGAGCTGGCCATGGAAGTCGCTCCCCCAGCACTCGACCTCGCCGTCGGTGCGCACCGCACAGGCGTGTTCAAATCCTACTGCGATCTGGATGAACTCGCCGTCCGGGGCATCGCAGCGCCCGTTGGTGTTGTCACCCCAGCACTCGATGGCGCCGTCGCCGGTGAGGCGGCAGACGTGGGAGCTCCCCGCGGCGAGTACCGTCGATTCCGTCGGCAACGGCTCCGTGTCGTCGTCGTCCGCCGCGTCGTCGTCGTCCGTGGCGTCGTCGTCGTCCGTCGCGTCGTCGTCGCCCGTCGCGTCGTCATCCCCCGGGCCGGCGTCGTCGTCGCGCTCGGGGCAGCCCCAGATCACAGGAAACATCAAGAAGACTACAAGCAAGCCAAGACGTCTCATGCACCACCTCCCTGGATGTAGGGTGCACCTCCGGGCCAGATCCATCAGCACCAATCTCCTCGCATCCCACGATCGGGACGGCTCCGCCGGCCGGCCCAATTCCGGGAAGCGCAAGCCACATCACGGGGAGGCTGCCTATCGGAACTGCCCGCCATCTCACCGGGATGGAAGAAAAACGCAGCGGTGGGAACCCTCCCTCAACCTACAAATCGCTACATCTCTCATACAACGGAGGTACAGACGATCCGCCGGATCATGCCGCACAGTTCACGGTACCACTCAGAGGTACAGACATGAGCGACGAGAAACGGCATCGCAAACCATCTTTGTCAACCTTCCTCCGGGCCTCCGCCGTCGCGGCCAGCTCGTTGTTGCTGACCGTCTGGGTTGGCTCCAGCGGATGCGGGACCGACACCCAAGAAGAAGAGCCGGCCGAGCCCCCGATCGTGGTCGTCGGGGCCGGCATGGCCGGCTTGAGCGCGGCCCGGGCGCTGCACGACGCCGGCCGTGATGTCGTCGTCCTCGAGGCCCGCGGCAGGATCGGCGGGCGGACGCACACCGCCAGCATCGGGGGTGCCCAGCTGGACGTCGGCGGTGCCTGGATCCACGGGCTGCAAGAGAGCGCGCCGGCGGCGATGGCCAACGCTGCGGGCTTGCCGTACACGATGCACGACATCTGGCCCACCGCCGCCTACGACGCCATCGAGGGCGAGGCCCCCTCCCTCGGCGATCTGCTCGGCTATGCCCAGCACATCGACGAATACGACGAGGAGGGCGACTCCCTGCAGTGCGCTCAGGACCTCGAGGCAAGCGTGCTGGAGGGGATCGAGGAGTACCTCGACGTGCAGGAGCTCGACGGGATCACGCGGGATCGGGTCCAGTTCCTCCTGGAAGTCTACGAGTCCTCCGGCGCCGGACGCCTGGACGACGTATCGATGTACTGGAACTTCAACGACTACGACAACGCCGGCACGGGCGTCGACGTCCCGGACTTCCCGGACGCGGCGGGGCCGGACATCTACGAGGACTACGTCGTCGAGGGGGGCTACAAGGGGGTCTACGAGTTCCTCGCCGAGGGCCTGGACATCCGCCTGAGCAACGCCGTCCAACGCATCGCCCTCGACGGGGACGTGGTCCAGGTTTCGACCCATTCGGAAACCCTCACCGCCACACACGTCATCGTCACCGTCCCGCTGGGCGTCCTTAAAAACGGCAGTATCGAGTTCGACCCTCCCCTCCCGGACACCAAGCTCGACGCCATCGAACGCCTCGGTTTTGGCACCTTCGAGAAGGTCATCCTCACCTACCCGGACAGGTTCTGGAGCGGCACCTTCACCTCCGGCGCCGTGTACTACGCGGGCCTGGACGCTGACCGCAGTTTCCCGCTGTTCATCGACATGTCCGACCCCGCGGGCACGCCGACCATCGTCTGCCTCTACGCCGGGCACTTCGGCGAGATCGCCCAGGACACCATGAGCGACGCGGAGATCATCGCCGGCGCCAGCGCCGCGCTAGAGGAGCTGGTGGGCAGCACCATCCCCGAGCCGGTCGAGGCGGTCACGACGCGGTGGCGCAGCGACGGGTACGCCATGGGCTCGTACAGCTACATCGCGGTCGGTTCCACTCCACAGGACATGGACACGTTGGCCGAGCCCATCGAGGGGCGTGTGCTCTTCGCCGGTGAGGCCACGGAAAGCCTGTGGCACGGGACCGTCGATGCGGCGTTGATCTCGGGCCTGCGGGAGGCACGACGGATCGAGCCGAACGCGACGCTCCCCGGCGAGTAGAGCCGCTTGATCTGCCAAACGCGGAGCGATCAAGGAGTTCCCATGAACACCCCTGCAAACGGAACGATCTGGACCACACCCGGGGCTCGGCCCTGGCTGGCCCTGCTGGTCGGGGGCCTCCTGTGGGGTGGCTGCATCGTCAAGGACGGCTCCGTCCCCACGGAAGACGACGCGGAGCAGGCGGGCTGCGACCCGTCGTCCTCGTCCCTCACCTGGACCGATGACATCTCCGTCATTTTCGACCGGCATTGCAACGACTGCCACGCGATCGCCAACGCCCTGGTCCCGGCCCTGCTGACCTACGACGACGTCACGGCCACCAACGACGCCGGGGTGCCGCTCTATGAACGTTGCGCGGTGCGCATGCGCGAGCAAAACATGCCGCCCCCCAACGTGGAGCCCATGTCGCCCGAGGAGCGGGAGGCGGTCATCGAATGGGTGGAGGCGTGCGCCCCGGAGTGAGCCACGGCACCACGAAGCTCGGGGTATCTTGAGTCATGTGGCCCAGCAATTAGTCAACAAACGATCTGACCCCTACCGTTCGAGGACCGACCCATCGTCGGGCCGGTGTCCCCGTCACCAGATGGTCGGCTCGACCCACTTGAGCAGGATCGATGAGTAATCGTTGCCCTCGGCCGCGGACTGGACCACCTCGACGCCGGCAGGTGTCTTGCCGCTCATGCGGAGCAGCTGCTCGGCGAATCCACCGTTCTGATAGTCGAAGGAGAGGCGGGACGGGGTGTCGTGGAACTCGAGGACCGCCGACGTCTGCGTCACGTCGCTGGTCTTGATGGTGCCGGGACGGAGGAACATGGACAGGATCTTGGGCGCCTGGGTGATCATCAGCTTGGCCGGCCCGTACCACAGCACCTTGCGGTAGACGCCCGTGAAGCTGTACTCGGCGGCGGCGATACCCTGGGCCCAGCACCCTCGCTTCACATCCCCGTCGAAGAATTGGTCACAGGCGACCTCCAGGGGCTCGAGCAGGCCCTCGACGGTGGGGTACCACGCGGATGGGAAGATCCTCGCGCGGCCACCGATCTCGTGAATCTCCTGTGCCCGGGGTGACAGCGTCTGGTACCAACGCTGGAAACCCTCCTCACCAAAGGTGTCCACGATCCAGTCGTTCAACGACTGCAGATCGGTGCCCTTGCTCTCCCAGTTGTTGTCCGTGGCCACCGCTTCCTCCTCCAGCTCCCATCCGCCTGATCATTTTACCGCCGGCGTAACCACAGCGGGGGCCAATTCTGTACGGTGGGGTGGCGTTCCATTTCCGCCGAATTCCTGCATCCAGGTGAATGTTCTTCTCCCTTGCGCCGTATCTAGCCCGCGGCACCCATCCACGGGGCCATGATACAACCCGAACGGGAGGTCCTCTGATGCCAGCTCGCCTACTCGCCTTGACTGCCATGGCTCTGTTCACCCTGCCGTCCCTCGCAGGGGCCAACACCCTGCACTCGGAGCTGAGCTTCGACGCCGGCTCGGTGAACGAGCTGGAGCTGCAGGTGGAGTTCCAGGATGTGGAGGTGACCGTCTGGCCAGGGGACCAGATCACCTTCGTGATGGACCTGGAGTTCACCCTCCCCAAGGCGGTGGACCAGGCGCTGTTGCAGGCCTACGAGCCCACCCATGGCATGGACAAGAAGACGCTGCGGATCCGCTCGATGCGCGGCGACAAGGGGCCCAAGATGCCCAACCCGGTCCGGTGCACGGGCCTGGTCCAGCTGCGTCTGCCCGCGGGCAAGGACCTCTCGGTGGATACGGCCTCGGGGTCCATCACCGTGGTGGGCAACCTGGGCGCCGGCCACGCCACCCTGGACACCGCCTCCGGCCGCGTCGCGGTCCAGGGTGGGTCGGACGAGCTGAGCGTGAATACCGCGTCAGGATCGGTGGCCATCGAGGGGGACGTGGGGCAGCTGGAGGTCGAGACGGGGTCCGGCAGCGTGCAGCTCCACGGAGCGGTCCGGGAGGCGGAGGTGGAGGTCGGCTCGGGCAGCGTGAACGGGGAGTACACCCGCGTGCCCGAGCGGCTGAAGGTGGAGACCGGCTCCGGCAGCGTGCGGATCCACTTCCCCCCGACCGCCAGCCTGGAGGGCAAGGTCGAGACGGGGTCGGGGGGCATCACCTGCGACTTCGGCGGCCGTCAGAACCGGGAAGACAACCAGCTGGAGCTGGACGGGGACGGGGACACCGTCGAGGTGGAGATCGAGACCGGTTCGGGGAGCGTGGCGCTGCTCCGGGGACGGTGATTCAACGCCCCGAATACCCCCCAAGGCGCCTTACCAGGCGGAGAATTCCTGGCAGTTGCAGGCGGAGGGGTCGTACAGATCGCAGCAGCACACGTAGGTCCAGAAGGTCCCCGCACCGATGGACGGATCTCCGGCATTCTCACAGATGAACAGCGACTTGTTGGGGTCCGGGGGCCAGACCATTTCATAGTCGAGCTGCAGCTCCCAGGTGTCCAGGTAGCCGTCCACGGGGTCCCAGTTGTGGCCCGTCAGATTCATCTCCCAGCCAGGCCGTTGGATGTTGGCGTTGTTACAGGGGTTGCCGTAGACGTCGTAGCCCTCGCAATACGCGCTGAGGTCGTCCCACAGCTCGATCCAGCACCAGTCGGCCCAGCCATCGATCTCCGTGTAGAAATCGAACCATCCTGAAGGGGGCGGGTACTGGTTCGGATTGGTCTCGGCCACCGTCACGGTACAGCTCCCGGTGACGGAGTCGATGGACATGCCACCGGTGTACGCGGGATAGGTGTCGTCGTCGTCGTCATCGGCGGCGCTGTCGTCGTCGTCCCCGGCGCTGTCGTCGTCGTCCCCGGCGCTGTCGTCGTCGTCCCCGGCGCTGTCGTCGTCGTCACCGGCGCTGTCGTCGTCGTCCCCGGCGCTGTCGTCGTCATCGCTGACGGTGTCGTCGTCGTCGCCCGAGCTGTCATCGTCGTCGTCATCGCCGCCGTCGCCCCCACAAATCGCCTCGCCGGGGTACTGCTCCCCCAACTCTTCGAGCATGGATTCGCACGCCGCGCGGCACGGGGTGGCGGCCTCCTCGGATTCCCAGCAGGTCCCGTCCTCGCCATAGGCGGCCTGGGCCCCCACCAGCGCGTCGGGTGTTGCCGCTGCCACGCAGTCCAGGTAGTCGTCACACATCCCTCGATCGATGGACTCACAACCGGCCACAGCCAGCAGAGCCATCGCCACCACCGCCACGATCCACATACGCATGGGTCCACACTCCTTTGTATACGGGCCATCCGGGATGGATGGCGGGCCTCGCCGCAGCCCCCCGCTCGTGGCTGCTAGCGGGATCGTATCACCGGCGTGGGGGATCGACGCCGTGGCTCAGGGGGCGCCAGCGGCGAACCGGTCCCACAGATAGGCCCAGTTGGCGCCGCCGCCGGTGGCCGTGTCCTTGACCATGGGCTGGGACTGGTGATGGATGTTGATCGCGGTGGTGGGATTGGTGAGCTGGAACTCATCGTTCCCCCCGCCGTTGACGCCGGTGAACACATCGGGCTGGGTGGCCCCCGTCGAGCTGCCGAACGAGAAGCCGTTGGGGCGGCTGGCCCAGGCGCTCCAGCTGATCTGGTGGTCCTCGCAGATCTGCAAGATCGCCTCGACGTAGCTCATCGGCGTGCCGGTCTCGGTGCTGGCCGCGCTGTCCCAGTACCCGTCGTAGTGGTACCACTCGTACCGGTTGGGGTTGCCCATCGACGAGACGCTGAGGTCGCCGGTGCCCGAGAAGTACCAGTTGTCGTCGGGCTCGACCGCCGTGTTGTTTGCGCCGTTGTAGTGGATCTTGTCCGGGCCGTCGTACTGGCCGAACTCCGTGATGATCAGCGGAGCGTCCAGGGCCCAAAGGGCAGAGACCACATCGTAGAAACCCTCGGCGTCCTTGGCGCCGTCCGCCTTCTGGTAGTAGCCCATGTAGGGGTGGATGTTGAGCAGCACATTGTTCCACGGCATGGCGGCGTCGGCGTCGATGGCGTCGTGCAGGGCGACGAGGCTCTCCCACCCCCAGGCATAGTTGGAGCCGGCGCTCAGCACGACGTGGTTGTCGCTGCGGTCCCGCACGGCGGCGTAGAGATCCTTCATGCCCGCGAAGGTGACCATGTCGGTGCCGGAGGCGACCCCGTGGATGTAGTGGCTCCAGTCGGCGGCCGTGGCGCCGGTGGTGTTGTCGTCGTCGGGGACCGGGGTGTCGCCGTGGACCCAGTAGCTGCTGAACTTGTCCGTGTGCGGCTCGTTGTACAGCTCGAACCAGATGTCGCTGGCGTAGTCGGCGTCCACCTGGGGGTTGTCCGATAGCCGGATGTGGTTGGTGTACGGCGCAGCGGCGTCGGCCTTGACGCCATCGACCAAGCTGCCGCCGCGGATCCCGAAGGTCTCCGAGACCGACTGCCACAACAGCACCGCCGACCCGATCTGGTTGCCGGTGGCGTCCCGGTCGGTAGCCATCGGCAGCTGCTTGGCGTAGACGGTGCTCTCGGTGGTCTCGTCGTTGATGTCGTCGGAGTGGCAGGGATCACCAAAGCGGTCGTAGTTCCAGTGCAGGTCGAGGATGATCACGCAGTCGGGGACCTCCTCCTTGATGTAGTAGATGAGGTCGGTGATGTACTGCTGGTACTCCTGGGCGGTGTAGTACTGCACCAGCGTGTACTGGCCGCCGTCCTCGATGAGCTCCACGTCCCCCGTCAACACGCCGGTGCTGCCCCAGCTGTACGTCACGGTCTGGCTGTTGCCGTCGTAGCTGACGACCTGGCCCTCGTAGGTGTAGACCTTCTTGCCACCGTTGAGCCAGTACCGGGCCGTCAGCGGGATGCGGAAGACCGGGTACTCGGCCTCGGCGAGGCGATAGACGATGCCCTCGGCGAAGTAGCGGTTGGCGACGTTCTGGGGCTCGGGGCTGTCGCCGCTGGTGCCCATGTCGTGCTCGTAGATGGTGGTGAAGTTGGCCTGGCCGAAGCTGCTGAGCATGGCCATCGAGACCCGCGAGGTGGTGGCCTGGAAGGGGGTGGAGAAGTCGGTGTCCCAGAACGTGGCCATGCCCAGGCCATCGAAGAGGTATTCCGTGGTGGTACCGGAGAACCCCGCCAGGGTCGCCGGATCGCCGTAGTGATGGAGCACCCTCGTGGAGCTGTCCCAGCGGGCGGCCGTGTCGTCGTCGTCGTCCGCGCCGTCATCGTCGTCGTCGGCTGTGTCGTCGGCGGCGGCCGTGTCGTCGTCGTCAGCCGTGTCGTCGTCGCCTTGGGGAACACCGCCCGTGTCGTCATCTCCCGCGTCGCCGTCCCAGGGATCGGCACATCCCGGATAGCCGGCGAGGAGGAACAGGGCACCAAAGAACGCGAGAAGATCGGTGGACTTGAGCATCGGGTTGCCTCTCCTTCGATGCCCTGTACGTGTGGACACCTCCCGGGCCGTTACGGTTTTCTTCGGATCGGTGCGGGCAGGGCGCTGGCGACGAACACCGAGACGATACGCATGGGTTTTCCCTCCACCCGGTTGTGCCCGAACCCAGTCTTGAAAGGCCCACTCGCCGAAACGATTCGCCACCCAGGCCATGGCCGGGATCCGGGTATCCGGCCCTCAGCGCTCGGTCCGAACGCGCTAGAATCAACCACCATGACCATACAAATGACCCTCTGGTACTCCAAACTCCCGGTGCTGGGCCTGATCGGCGCGGTTTTGGCTGCGACGGCCCCGGCCGGATGGGCCGACGAAAGCACCTCCACGGAACTGGACGAGTTCGAGAGCGGCATCGACGCCATCGAGGTGGCGGACCCGGCGCTCAAGCCCACCTTGCTCGCCGCCGCCATCGGCTACCTAGCCGAGGCCCATGGCTGGGAGCCCGCCAGCTGCGCCAAGACCTTCGAGGCGCTGTCGTCGGCGCCGTCGGACCTCAAGCTGGTGTGGGTCGCCGAGACGTTCGAGGCGTGCACCACGCTGTGCCCGGTGGGGTCTGGCCGGGCCGAGTCGATGGCGCTGCTGGCGAACGTAGGCCCGGCCGACAAGACGGCCCTGCTGGTGGATCTGTGTGACGAGGAGGGGCCCGAGCCGGTCTTCATTGGGCCCCTCCTTCACCTGCGGCGGCAGATGCCGCTGGAGGGCTACTGGGGATTCCGGGCGCTGTTCGTGATGACTCGCGAGCGGCTGGTGGAGCACCACGGGTCGGACCGGGCGCTGGCGCTGTGGGCCCGGTACGAGGCGTTGATTCCCCTCGTGGCGCTGGAGCTGCTACCGCCCCTGCCCACCACCAGCGACGGATCGGAGATTGGGTCGGCTGACTCGGATGCGGGCGACGAGGTCCCCGGCACGATGATCTCGGAGCCGATGATCCTCGGCGCGATGACCCGGCGTGACATCGACAAGGTGATGGCCAAGTTCCGCCTCGCATTCAAGCACTGTCACGAGCAAGAGGCCGTCAAAGATCCCTCGCTTGTGGGACGCATCCTCGTCAAGTTCGTCATCGCCGCCGACGGGAGCGTCTCGTCCGCCGAGGTCATCGCGACGACCCTGGACAACGAGGCGGTCGAAACCTGCGTCAGCAATCGCATCCTGCGTATCCTGTTCCCCGAGGTGCCCGGGGGAGGCAACGTGATCGTGACGTACCCGCTGGAGTTCAAGATGTGGGAGGGCCCCAAAGGGCAACCTCACTGAGAGCATCCCCTTTTTCTCCGCCGGATGGCCCAGATCCCCAAGGCAACCACCCCCAGGACCGCCAGCGCCATGTACCACCACTGGCCCACGGCCGCCATGTGCTGCTCGTACTGATCCCCCAGCTCCCGTGACGCCACCGTCATGCCCAGCGCCCAGGCCGCCGATCCCAGCAGCGTGGCCAGGGCGAAGGGCCACCAGCGCATCCCCGACAGGCCCGCCGGGACCGTGATCATCCACCCGAACCCAGGCACGACCCGGGCCACCAACACCGCCCAGGCCCCCCACCGCCGGAACCACCGCTCCGCTCGGTCGAACATCTCCGGGTCCCGCCCCAGCCGCGCCAGCACCCGGTCCAGCCAGCCCCGGCCGTACCGCCGCAGCGCCCCGAACAGCACCGACGACCCCGCCGTGTAGCCAACGGCCCAGGCCCCCACCGCCAGCGGGAGGCTCATCGATCCCTTCAGCGTCAGCCAGCCCACCACCCCGAACACCGCCCACGACGGCGGTTGCCCGACCACCGCGTTGGTCATGGCGAACAGGGCCAGCCCTGGCGGGCCCATGGCCTGCAACCACGTCGACCAGCTGCCGGGATCCTCTGGGGGCATGGCTGACTCCTGTTCTTTTGAGCATCCCCGTTCTAGCAACCGACCGCCATCGGATTCGTCGCCGCGGTGGTGAGCCTGCTCGGCGGCGTGATCCCGCGTCCCCATTCCACGGCTGATACAATCCACCGTCGATGCACCCGTTCATTCGTACCTACGTTGTGGGCCAGTTCTCGTGGATGCGCGTCTTGCGTTCGGCGGCCATCATCTACGTCGCCGTGATGCTCTACGGCCTGTTCTTCACCCACTGGCAGATCTTCATGCCGCCGCAGCCCACGTACGCGGACCACCCGGGTGTCTTCGCTCTACAGACGGCGGACGACGTCTCCATCACGGTCACCCATCTGGCCAACGAGGACGCCGACTACACGATTTTGTTTTGCCACGGAAACGCCGAGGATCTGGGATTGCTGGGGCCGTTTTTGCGCTCGATGCGAGACGCGGGATTCGCCGTCCTGGCGTGGGATTACCGGGGCTACGGCACCAGCGGTGGACGGGCCAGCGTCTGGAACACCCACCGCGACGCCGCCGCCGTCTACGCGCACGCCGTTGGCGAACTCCAGATCCCCCCCGACCGGCTCCTCGTTCATGGCCGTTCTCTCGGCGGCGGTGTGGCCTGCCGCCTGGCCGCTGATCATGACGTGGCGGGGCTGATCCTGGAGAGCACGTTCACGTCCGCCTTCCGGGCAGGCCTGCCCGTTCCCATCGTGCCGTTCGACAAGTTCAACAACCGGCGCAATCTACGGCGATCCCAGGCCCCCGTACTGCTCATCCACGGGATGGAGGACCCGCTGATCCCCATCGAACACAGCGAGCAGTTGGCGCGGATAGCCGGTGAACGCGCCGATACCTGGTGGGTGGAGGGTGCGGGCCACAGTGACGTTTCCTGGGTCGCCGGGCCGGCCTACTCCGAGGCACTCCAGCGATTCGCGGGCCGGGTGCAGACGGCCTCGGGCGGGCGAAGATAGGGGGCGCTCCAGGTGCCTGCGTTTCCAAACAAAAGTAGCTTCTGCGCCTGGACCTGCTATAGTCCGCCGTCTTCAACGCCCACCGTCCTAGTCGCCGCCACTTGATGTCCGCGCCTGACGAAGCCCTCTCCCAGGAGGCCCGCACCGATGTCCGAATCCGAGCCCAAGATGGACCGAAAGGCCCGTCGACGCGCCAAGAAGCTACGGCGTAAGGCCGAGCGGGCGGCTGCGCGCGCCGCTGCCAAGGCCGCCACATCCCAGCCACAGGAGGCGGCCCCGGCCGAGGACTCCCCGGACGACCCCGGCTTCCGTGCGTTCGACCTGCGGCCCGAACTGCTGCAGGCCGTCCAGGCGCAGAAGTTCACCAAGCCCACGCCGATCCAGGCGGCGGCCATCCCGCCATTACTCGAAGGCAACGACGTCGTCGGCCAGGCCCAGACGGGCACCGGCAAGACCGCCGCCTTTGCCCTGCCACTCCTGCAGCGCATCGACACCACCCGGCCCGTCGTCCAGGCCATCGTGCTCGTGCCGACTCGTGAGCTCGCCAACCAGGTGTGCGCCGAGCTCACGGCGCTGGCCCGCCCGCTGCGCGTGGTGTCGGTGCTGGCGATCTACGGTGGCCAGGCGATCTACGGCCAGCTCAAGCGGCTGCGGCGCGGGGTCCACATCGTCGTAGGCACCCCCGGGCGGGTCATGGACCACCTGCGGCGGGAGTCCCTCTCCCTGGCCGACACCACCACCGTCGTGCTCGACGAGGCGGACGAGATGCTCAAGATGGGATTCCTCGAGGACGTCGGGTGGATCCTGGAGCAAGCGCCGGGGCCGGAGGCGCGCCAGACGGCGCTGTTCTCCGCGACCCTGCCCCCGGCGGTGCGCCGGGTGGCCGAACGTCATCTCACCGACCCCGTCGCCATCGCCATCGAGCCCGGCACGCCGGCCATCGCCACCATCGACCAGTGCTTCTTGTGGGCCGCGGGTAACCCCAAGTTCGATGCCCTGTGCCGCCTGCTGGAGATGGAGGACGGGGACTCGACCCTCGTGTTCACCCGTACCCGCGCCAAATCCGCGGATCTGGCCGAGGCCCTGAGCGCCGAGGGGTTCGCCGCCGAAGCCCTCCACGGCGAGCTCAGCCAGGCCCAGCGTGAGAGCGTGTTGCGCAAGCTGCGCCGGGGCGCCGTGCGGGTCGTCGTCGCCACCGATGTCGCCGCGCGGGGGCTCGACGTCGATACCATCGAGCTGGTGGTGAACTTCGACGCGCCCGAGGACGCCCAGACGTACGTGCACCGCATCGGCCGCACCGGCCGGGCGGGCCGCGCGGGCGTGTCGGTGCTGTTCCTGCACCCGCGGGAGCGCCGCGTGCTGGCGGGCATCCAGCGTTACACCAAGCAGACGCTCAAGGAGATCCACCCGCCGACCTTGCGCGACGTCGTGGACCACCGGGTGGGCCGCTTCAAGGCCGCCGTCGGGCGGACGATCGAGAGCACCGATCTGGAGATCTATCGCCAGCTGGTGGAGGACATCGCCGGCGACGGGACCCACGACATGGCCACCGTGGCCGCTGCCGTGGCCCAGCTGGCCGCACAGGGGCGGCCGATCTTCCCCGCCCCCGAACCCGGCCAGCAGACCCCCCATCCGCCGCGTATCAAACCTACACCCCCGCCGCCGCCGGCCGCGCCTGCGCAGCAGCACGGATCCCGCGGGCCCGGCAGACCCATCGCCGACATGGTGCCGCTGGTCATCGCCATCGGAAGCGAGGCAGGGGTGACCCCCGCGGACGTGGTGGGGGCCATCGCCAACGAGGCCGGGGTCCCGGGCCGGGCCGTCGGCGCCATCGACATCGGCGACCGCACCACGATCGTCGACGTCAACGTCAAGTACGCCCGGCGGGTCCTCGACCTGGTCAAGGGCGCCAAGATCCGGGGCCGACGCCTGCACATCCGCACCGCCCGCCCCGGGGAGGCCATCGGGCGCTCGGCGTCCTCCCGGACGTCGAAACGCGCGAACGCCAACGCGGGCTGGGGCTCCCCTCGGCGGGGGCCACGCTGAGCTGTTCTCACGAATAGTGAAGGATGGATGCGACCGCCATCGCGACGGACGCGGCGAGGATCAGCAGCAATAGAATCAGGAACTTCACCCGGGCTCGACGCCAGATCTCTTCTTCCCGTTCCACCGCAACGTCCCACAGCTGCTCGGCCTCTGGTGAGGATTCGCCGCGCCAGGGTTTGATCGTCTCGTGGGCGCCGCAGCCGGGGCAGCTCCTGTAGCTGGCCCCCAGGAAGTACGTAAGCATGGCGACTCCCCCCGAACCTCTGCCAGCCTACAACAATGGACCCCATCAAAGACGCCACTGGGCATCAGCCATCTTGCTATCCTCGTCCCCACGGGAGAGACCATGCTCGACGGCCAAGCGCTCCTCGCACGCTGCGACGACTACAAGAACCGAATCCTCTCCGCCCCCTATGAGATCTGCATCGAGCGCGCCCGCCACGTCACCGCGGCCTACCGGGAGACCGAAGGCCAGCACCCGTCGATCCGGGCGGCCCGGGCCTTCGAGGAGCTCACCGGCAACATGAGCCTGACCATCCTCGACGACGAGGGGATCGTCGGGAACCGCACCAGCAAGGTCATCGGCACCCCGCTGCCGGTGGAGCGGGGCGACGCCAACGCGATCCTGGAACTGGAGCTGGATGCCCTGCTGACGAGGGAGAAGCAGCCCTACACCATCGATCCCGAGGACCGCCGTGAGCTGATGGAAGATATCCTGCCGTACTGGGCGGATCGCTCCGTACGGGCCCTCAAGAACCGGGCATGGCAGGACAGCGGCCGGCACGTCAAACCCCGGTTCTCACCGCGGACACTGGTGGGGCGTTGGCGCGGGCTGGACCTGAAGCGGACCGTGGATCTGGCCAAGACGCCGGGGGTCAAGCCTTGGAAGTCCCTCAAGACCCTCAACGAGGTGCTCTACAACAACCCGGCTTTAGTGATGAACGTCTTCGACGTGCAGGGGCACATGGTGCTGGGCAACCGCAACGTCATCCCAGGCGGTTTTGCGGCTCTGGAAACACGAACGTCGGCCCGGCTGGAGCGATGCCAGGCCGAGGGCGACGACGATGGCCAGGCGTTTTGCGAGGGGGCGCTGATTTGCATCCGGGCGATCCGGCAGCTGGCGAGTCGATACGCCTCCTTGGCAGCGGCGGAGGCCGACAGGGCCACGGATAAGGACCGGGCCGCGGAGCTGCGGGCCATCGCCGAGCGCTGCGAGCGGGTGCCCTACGGCCCGCCGCGGGACTTCATGGACGCCGTGCAATCCCTGTGGCTGATCCAGACCGGGGCGGTGCTGGCCTACGGCATGACCGGCATCTTCGCCGTCGGCCGCCCCGACCAGTATCTGTATTCCTACTACAAGGCGGACCTCGAGGCCGGCCGCATCACCCGCGAGCAGGCGCTGGCGGTGGTGTGCGAGCTGCTGGTCAAGCTCAGCTCCAATCTGCTGATGCTGCCCACCGTGGGCAAGAACACCGGCAGCGAGCTGGGGGCCGACTCCATGGCCGTCACCGTCGGAGGTGTCGGCCCGGACGGCGAGGACGCGACCAACGAGCTGTCCTACCTGTTCCTCGACGCCGTCGCCCACGTCAAGGCGCTGGGCAACACGTTTTCGATCCGCACCAGCGACAAGGCCCCCGTCGACTGGCTGCGCAAGGCCGCCGAGGTGTTGCAGATCACCTCCGGCCCGGCCCTGTTCAACGACGAGGTGGTCATCCCCTCCCAGACTGCCGCCGGGACCTCCGTGGAGCACGCCCGGGACTACGCCATCATCGGCTGCGTGGAGCCCACGCCCGACGGCAACACCTTCGGCTGCACGTCCGGCAACGACATCTCGCTGGTAGGAGCGCTGGAGATGACCCTGCTGTCCGGGAGGTTACGGATCATGGGCCGGCCGGTGGGGCCGGACACGGGCAATCCATGCCGCTTCGAAGAGTTCGGACAGCTCATGGAGGCGTACAAGCGCCAGATCGAGTTCATGGTCGATACGGTGGCGGCGGGGGTCAACCTCAAGGACCGTGTGTACGCCGAGGGCTTCCACAACCCCTACGTCTCGCTGACCTTGGACGGCTGCATCGACGCTGCAGCGGACATGACGCGAGGAGGCGCCCGCTACAACTACAGCTCCATGTCCGCGCGGGGTCTGGGGACAGCCGCAGACTCCCTCGCCGCCATCAAGACGGCGGTCTTCGAACGCCGCAAGTACTCCATGGCCCAGCTGCTCAAGGCCCTGGACCGCAACTTCCGTGGCCTCGAGGCGATGCGCCAGCACCTCAAACAGCGCACGCCCAAGTACGGCAACGACGACGAGCAGGCCGACGCCATCGCCGCGGAGGTGGTCGAGTTCTTCTGCCGTCGGGTCAGCCGGCTGCAGGGGACCCGGGGCGGCACCTTCCGGCCGGGGTTCTTCTCCTACGGCATGCACGTGGTAGAGGGCAGCTTCCTGGGGGCCACCCCGGACGGTCGCCTCGCCGGCGAGCCCATCTCCAACAGCCTCTCGCCGTCCAACGGCAGCGAGCGCAACGGGCCCACCGGCGTGATGAACTCCCTGGCCAGGCTGGACAACACTCTGATCTCAAACGGCGCCGCGCTGAACGTCAGGCTGCTGCCGGCCCTGCTCGCCACGGCCGAACGCCGGGACAAGTTCTGCGCCCTGGTGCGGGGCTTCTTCGACCAGGGGGGAATGGAGGCCCAGTTCAACGTGGTGGACAACGCGACCTTGCGCGATGCCCAGCGCCACCCGGAGCGCTACCGGGATCTGGCCGTCCGTGTGTCCGGCTATTCGGCGCTGTTCACGGACCTGGGCCCGGCAATCCAAGAAGAGATCATCTCGAGGACGGTATTTGACCAGCCGTAACCCCACGGACGCCGCACGCCGCCCCTGGCACCTGCTCGTGGGCTGCCTGGCCGCGCTGTGGATCGGTGCCGGGGGGGCGTTGGCGAATCCGCCCGCGGAGCTGCTGGCCCCCATCGGCGTGGGGGACGAGATCGCGGCCGGATGGAGGCTGGATTCCGTCAATATGGACGAGGCCGGTGAGGTCCGGCTGGTCCTCGAAGCGGACAAGCAACGGCCTGCCCTGCGGGTGGCGTTGATCCCGGTGGGCCTGGGCCATCACGGCTACTGCAAGACCCGGCACTACACCATCACCTACCTGACCGAGGATCCGGAGACCCGCACCCCTACGGACGTGGTGGCGGCCATGGAGGTGATCTGCCAGCGGGTGGCGGCGAACGAGGGCATCCCTCTTACCAGGCCGCTGCTCGGTAAGCGGCACCTGCATCTGCTGGTGTCCCTCCTCATCGGACTGCTCGCGGCCGCCACGCTGGCGTGTGAGCCTTCGTCCCGGCTCCTTTACCGTGCCGGAGGGGTGGTCGAGCGGTACCCATGGCCGCTGGCCCTGGTCATCGTCGGGGGGATGCTCGCCCTGCAGCTGCCCCAGCTCGATCTGCCGTTCCACGCCGACTACATGACCCAGCGTGTGTTCTACGCCAGCCACGGCTGGCTCGACATCCTGGCGCACCGCTACGAGGACTCGCGCCACCCGCAGCTGTATTACCTGGTGCTGCACGGGTTCCTCTACCTGGGCAGCGCACCGTGGATCGCGCGCCTTCCGGCGGTGCTGTTCTCGGCGGGTTCGGCCGTCGCACTGTTCGCCCTGGTGCGCCCCCACCTGGGGACGGTGACCGCCCTGGCGGCCGCGGCGTTGCTCGGCCTGTCCGTACCGTTCCTGGCCCACTCCCGCGACGTGTCCGATATCACCCTGTTCATCTTCCTGGCGCTGCTGGGCTGCCACCTGCTGCTGCGATGCATGCAGCAGCCCACGCGGGCCCTGCTGGTGGCCTTCGCGGCCGTCGAAACCGCCATGCTCTACACCTATTACATGGCGGGATTCGTGGTCGCGGCGCAGCTGGTGGTGCTGGTGGCCTACGGCCGCTCCCGGTCCCACCGAGCGTTGTGGATCGCGTTTGCGGTGTCCATGGGGCTGGCGATCCCCGTGTGGCTCGATCTGGTGCGGCTGGTCGTCATGGACACCGGCGCACGGGAGACCGCTCGACGGTTCCCCGAGCACCTGTGGGGCGAACGACAAGGTGGCGAGTTCCTGGCCGAGGCGTATTCGCTGCTGGTCCCGCGCGCGACCGCCGCGTTCGTGATCCCGGTGATGGGGCTGCTGGGGGCGGTGCGCTGGGGGCGGGTGGCCTGGCGCAAGCCCGTGTTCTGGCTGGTGATCTCGCTGTTGATCTCGGCGTCGATCACCACCGGGCTGGCCGTCGCGCTGGTGCGGTTGATGCCCTACTACCTGCTGTTCCTAGTGCCGCCCATCCTGGTGCTGGTCGTGGTGGGCTGCCTGGGGCCGCCGGGGGAGCTGGCGGCGGCACCGCGGGCCATCCGGGTGACAGCCCGAGCGGGGGGGGTGGCCCTGCTCGCCGGTGTGTTTGGCATGTACGGGTTATCCATGGCGCGGGCCCTCCCGAGCCTGCGCTCGGTGGATGACCGGGATCATTTTGTGCGTATGGCCGCCGCCATCGAGGAGGGCGGAGGGCCGGATACCGTCATCGCGGATCCGGACATGATGCTGACCATCGTGCTGTACCACGTCTTTGACCAGCCGATGGACTTGTACCGGGCCTGCCAGCGAGACCACGGGCCACCGGAGTGCACCGTGGAGGGCCGCACGATGGTCACCCTGACCTCGATGCCAACCATGTCCGAGGGCTGGGAGCAACAGAGCCTGCAGCGCCTGAGCCGCTGGCAAGACGAGGCGTCGTGGTTCATCTACACCGATCGTTTTGACAACGCGCCGCTGCGGGAGTACCTGGAGGCCAGCTGCGAACGGCGCGGGCACTTCGAGCCGCTGACCCTGTACCGCTGTGGTCCGGGGATCGGGGGAGGTCAACCGCCCCGGATCGACGCGATCTGATCCGACCTCTCTCAGCTGTTCATACACGGGGGCCGGAGCGCCGCCGCCACACGCTCACCAGCGTCCACGACAGGCCCAGCAACAGTCCGAGGTAGAGCCCCAGGTGGATCCACCACACCCGTAAGAAGCGGTCCGCCTGATTCTCCGTGAGCAACGGGCCGATGCGTCCCCGTAGATCGAGGGGGTCCGCGCTGGACAGCACCAGCGCAAAGACCGCCGCCAGAGCCACCGCCAGGAGAAACGGTCGCCACAGCATCCGGGCCAGGTCGCGCAGCGGCATCGGTGGGCTCGCTGACCGGCGCGTGGCCGCCCACACACAGATCGCCGCCGCGATGGCACCACTGGAGAAGCCGGCCTTCAGCCCCAGCAGCATCGCAGCCCCGGGGAGCGTCGCTGCCGGCAGATCCTTGCCGATGACAAAGTAGCCCGGGGAGAGGGACGAGGTCAGCAGGTCGTTGGCCATCCCGAACAGTCCGGTGGCCAGCCCGGCCACGAGCACGAACGTGTACTCCCGCCAGCGGGTGGCCCGGCTGCCGAGCCGTACGCGCTCCACCGTGGCCACAGTGGCCATCAGCACGACGAGGGCGGCGACCCGCGCCCCGTATGGGATCTCCTCGAACATGCCCTGTGACAGGCCTCCCGGACGATCGAACGTGACGCGATCGCCGTATGCCTACCAACCCCCGCTCATGCGGTCGTCTTCCTCCCGGATCCCGTCCACGCTGGCTCAGGCGCCCCTTCCCGGTTGGGCCGGGGGGCCAGGTAGCGGCTGCGCGCCGAGTACACCTTGCGCGCGCCCCACAGCACCGCCTGGCGTACCGGATAGATGCGCCGGGGAAAGAACGTCAGCTTGTTGAGCGTCTGGAACCCTTCGGTCATGTCCGCCGCGCTGAAGCGGACCGTGGCGCCGTCGGCCTCGAAGGACCAGCTGTTGTGGGCACGCGCCAGTTTTTCGGTGCGGAAGACGGTCTCGAAGTGCAGCGGCCCCTCCAGCCGCAGCGGCTCCATCGTCGGGGCCGTGCGCACCGCCTCGGCCGCTTCCGAGGCCAGCTGTTGCCGGCCGGCCCGCAGCACCTCCACCGCGTCGTCGGCGCCGGCATAGGTCTGCTTGCGCTTGCCCACGGACACGGACCGCACCCACGGCAGCGCCCGGCGGGCCTGCTCCACGGCGATGTCTTCCCCGGACACGAAGCCGACGGGGATGCCCAGCTCGCCGAGCACGCCGCCGTAGAGATCCATCTCGCAGATGGACCGGCCGTTGAGCTCGAACCGGCTGAAGACGCCGTAGTGGGTGTGGGGAAAGAACGCCCCCTCGGTCCCCGACGCCGCATGGATCGCCACGTAGAGCACCACATCGACGCCACCGAGGTCCCCGAAGAAGGTGGGCTTGATGTAGTGGCCGCCCACGTAGCCCGCCCGAGGGTCGAGCCGGGGACGGATGCAGTTGAAGCCGGTGTCGTGGGTGTCCTTGACCGTCACCCGGTCCGCGCCGCCGTCGAAGGCTCCCTGGACCACGGCGTTGACGTCGGCGGTGAGGCACTCCCGGCCATATTGCCACTCGGCGGTGCCGGTGCGGCATTGACGCATGCGCCAGATACCGAACGCGCCTTCCAGGTCGGCGAACACCGCCACGTGCATGGGTTTTCTCCTTGGGGAGCCGAGTATGCCTGGGATCATCGTCCCTTGTAATTGTACTGACCGGTCAGTACAATTACTTCGGCTGCGAAGGAGGCTGGGATGAACGACGTTCGGACGGGAAACGGCGCGGTGCGACGGACCACACGCGGTGCCAGGACCCGCGAGCGGCTCATCGACGCGGCCGCCGAGCTGGTGGCCCGGGAGCCCTCCGCCACCATCGGGCTGGACCGCATCGCCCGCGCCGCCGGCGTGGCCAAGAGCAGCGTGCTGTGGCACTTCGGCAGCAAGGAACAGCTCTATCTGGCCGTCGCCGAGCGCTGGTTCTCGTCGTTCCAGCACAGCATCACCGCCGAATTGGGCTCGGGGCGGGAGCTGCGCGACGTGCTGCCGGGGCTGCTGGACGCCTACGCCGCCTTCCTGGACCGCCACCCGGAGGCCAACGTCGTGCTCTTCAGCCTGCTCTTCGGGGCGCCCAAGGACAGCGATCTACGCCCGCGGATCGCCGAGATGTACAGGGAGTTCCGGCACGGGATCAGGGCCCACACCCGAAGCGGCGAGAAGCCGGTCTCCGAGACGGACGCCTCGTTGATCATCGCCCTACTCGACGGCGTCTTCATCCAGGGCTTCATCGACCCGCAGCGGTCCGACCACCACACGGCCTTCGACCGCATCAAGGAGCTCCTGGCCAGCCAGGACACCGCCCCCGGAGGCACGCCGTGACCGCCGAGGTACGCCACGGCGTCTGCACACTGTGCGACTCGGCCTGCGGGCTGCGCTTCGAGGTCGAGGGCCGCACGATCGTCTCCGTGCGCGGGGACAAGGAGGACCGCTTCAGCCGCGGGCACATCTGCCCCAAGGGGCTGGCCCAGCGGGAGCTGCACCACGATCCGGACCGTCTCCAGAAACCGATGGTCAAGCGGGACGGCGTGTGGCACGAGTGCAGCTTCGAGGAGGCCTACGAGCGGGTTGCGCGGCAGATCGTCGCGATCCAGGCCGAACAAGGCAAAGACGCCTTCGGCTTCTACTACGGCAATCCCACCGGCCACGACTACAAGGCCATGTTCGGCGTGCTGCCGTGGACGCAGCTGCTGGGCTCCCGCAACGTCTACTCCTCCAACTCCGTCGATGCAGCCCCGCGCATGCTGGCCTCCTTGCAGCTGTACGGGAACCAGGCGCTGCTCCCCATCCCGGACATCGAACGCACCGACCTGCTGGTGGTGATGGGGGCCAATCCCGTCGTCTCCCACGGTAGCGCCATGACCGCGCCGGATACCAAGAAGCGCTTACAAGAGGTGCGGGAGCGCGGCGGACGGCTGGTGGTCATCGATCCCCGCTTCACCGAGACGGCTGCCATCGCCGATGAGCACCTGTTCGTCCGCCCCGGTACCGACGCCTGGCTGTTGCTGTCGGTCATCGACGAGCTGGCCCGACAGGAGCTGATCAGCCCCGCTGTGAGCGAGGTCGCCACGGGTGCCGAGGATCTGCTCGAACTCGCCGCCTCCTTCCCCGCCGAGGAGACCGCCGGCCGTACCGGGGTGGACGCCGACACCGTGCGCCGGCTGGCCCGGGAGTTCGGGACCACCGAGCGGGCCGTGTGGTACGGCCGCATGGGCGTCAGCACCCAGGCCTTCGGCTGCGTCTCCACGTGGTTGATCGACGCCCTCAACGTGCTCACCGCCCACTTCGACCGGCCCGGCGGGGCCATGTTCCCCACGCCGGCGGTGGACCTCGCCGGCCTCACCGCCCGGATCCGCCAGACCGGCGACTTCGGCCGCTGGTGCAGCCGTGTGGGCGAGCTGCCGGAGTTCAACGGGGAGGTCCCGGTGGCGGCCCTGGCGGACGAGATCGAGACCCCCGGGGCGGGGCAGCTGCGTGGCATGCTGATCTTCGCGGGCAATCCCGTCCTCTCCAATCCCAACGGGCGGCGGCTGGAGGGCGCCCTGGAGAGCTTGGAGTTCCTGGCCTGCGTGGATTTCTACCTCAACGAGACCACCCGCAACGCCGACATCATCATTCCCCCCACCGGACCGCTGGAGAGCGCCCACTACCCGGTGCTCGAGCTGTCCATGGGCGTGCGCAACGTGGCCCGCTACGCCCCGGCCATCGTGCCCCCCGGGGCGGGTCGGCCCGACGATTTCACCATCCTGATATCGATCCTGCGCCAGGTGTTCACCCGGCGCGGGGGACTGTACCGGCTCGGGGCCGTCGCTCTGGGGCTGTTCGAACGGTTCGTGGACTCGGAGAAGCTGCTGGCGCTCCTGCTCCGCCTGGGCCCGCAGGAGCTCACCTTGGCCGAGGTCAAGGCGGCCGAGCACGGCCTCGATCTGGGCCCGCTGCAGCCCCGCGGCCCTCGGGTACTGGCGACCCGGGACCGGCGGGTAAACCTGTTCCCCGCCCTGTTCGCCGGGGACATCGACCGGCTGCGCACCGCGTCCGCGGGGGGCGACGGGGAGGACTACCCCCTCTCCCTCGTCAGCCGCCGCACCCTCCAGAGCATGAACTCCTGGCTCCACAACTGCCCGATGCTGGTCAAGGGCCGCCCCCGCTGTACCCTCCAGCTCCACCCACAGGACGCCATCCGCCACGGCGTGGCCGACGCCGACGAGGTCTGCGTCACCTCTCGCGTCGGCTCCATCACCGTGGCCCTGGAGGTCACCGAGGAGATGATGCCGGGCACGGCCAGCATGCCCTTCGGCTGGGGACATCACCGCCCCAGAGCGCGGCTGAGCGTCGCGGCACGGCACGCCGGGCAGAGCATGAACGACATCACGGACGAGCGCCTCTTCGACGGCGTCTGCGGCACGTCTGTGCTGGACGGCATCCCCGTGAGCGTGAGGCCGGCCGACCCGGCACAATCATCGGACTGATCCCAGGGCTCGTCCGCCGTTCACCATGCAGTTCAGTATGGTGCCCCACCCGCCAGACAACCTCTGATACCTTCATCTCAGAGAGGTGCGCCATGAGCCCAAAACGCGGAAAAACCACCTTCAGTCAGGTGCGGGCCTTCGGGTGCTCGTTCCTGTGCCTGGTCCTGCTGACGAGCGCCGGCTGCAAGGACTGGGAGCCCGGCGGCGACGACGACACGACCGCCGGGGACGACGACACGACCGCCGGGGACGACGACTCCTTCGTACTTCTCCACCCACATCCGTGAGGACGGCACCATCCCGCCCAACCAGGCCCAGCCGTGGAAGACCCACAACAGCTTCCGCCAGAACTTCCCGCCGGACACCTGGGAGGGGTACCCGGCCCCGAACCTGTTCGCCGAGGCGGTGGGCCCGTGTATCGGCCCGGACGGGGAGGACGACGTGCGCTTCGGCCTGCAGGTGGGCAACAACGGCGCGGCAGACACCTACACCGCCCCGGTGGTGGCGCTCTACGCCCTCGGCACCGGCAACGAGGTGCTGCTGGAGACCCATGCCCTGACCGACTCCGTGGCCCCGGGCCAGCTGACCGATCCCATCTGGATCGCCCACGATCCGGCAGAGGCGGACGGGCACTACCTGGTACGGGCCGATGATCTGGGTGCGGGCAGCGGCGTCATCGTCGAGTGCGACGAGGATGACAACGCGGCGGTGTGGCCCTAAGGACGGTGACACACCCTTGGTGCTATTCTCCGCGTCCAACCAGGAGCCCACATGACCCTCTTCCGCGGCGAATACCACGAGATCCTCGACATCGACGTTCCCATCGATCTGGTCCGGGACCACTTCTGTGATCTGGAGAACATCGCCGCCGCCTACGAGGAGCTGGAGCGCTGGGAACGCTTGGATGAGTTCACCCTGGAATACCTGCTGGAGCCCATCAAGGTCAGCAAACTGGTGTGGCAGGGGCGTTACCAGTGCCGCTACGTCTTCGAGTCGGAGAACGTGCACGTCTGGGAGACGGTCCGGAGTGACCGGCAAGCCAACATCTTTGCCAAGGGCCGAGCCCAGTTCACCGCCACGGGCGAGTACAGCACCCGGCTGGACTGGCGCTCGACGATGGACTGCGAGATCCCGGCGCGCTGGCCCTTCAGCCGGACCATCAAGCCCATCGTCGAGAAGAGCGTGGCGGATGGCAGCGCCCGGTTCTTGAAGGTGCTCAAGCGGGCGCTGTGAGCCCCGGCGCGGGGGCCGGCCATTTCGCTGGCACTCACTAGCGTGAGCCCGCCCCGTAGGCCCGGGCGTAGGTCACACCCCCGACGGCATCGATCCCGCCGCCGAACTCCATGGCGTCCTCGTCCACCAGATCGTCGGTGATCCACAGCAGGTCGTCGCCGTAGCCGGTGGGATCGGGCTTGAGGTAGCTGTCGGAACCATCGCCGTCCACGAACAGGCCGTAGGAGGGGACGGTGGTGTAGTCGCCGCAGGTGCCCTCGGCCCAGTCGTAGTCCGTGGCCCAGCCGATGGTGCGGTTGTGCAACGTCTCGTAGACATCGTCCCCGGACACATCGACGAACAGCCCCATCCCATGGCACTTGGTGGCGCCGATGCTGCGGTCGGGGCCCAGATAGGTGTCGTCCCCGGCCTCGTCCACCAGCACCACGGCGGAGAAGTCGTGGGCCAGTCCGATGGCCGAGTGGGTGGGGGTGCGGTCCAGGTTGTAGGTGTCGTGGCCGTCCCCTTCCAAGAACGCCGCCAGGGCGAAGTGGGCGCCGGCCCCCTGGGCATAGAAGATGCCGTTGTAGCGGTCGTCCCCCTCGCCGTCGGCCAGCACGCCCATCCCCATCCAGTAGCCCGTGCCTTGCACGAAGGTCGATCCCTCGTAGGTGTCGTGGCCCGTCACGTCGCGCAGCAGGGCCAGGCCCCCGGACAGGTGGGTGCCGGTCGCGTCCCGGCGCCAGCCGAAGGCGGTGCCCTGGCCCAGGGAGCTGTTGGCGTAGCCTTGAGTCTGGGGCGAGGCGTACACCAGCACCTCGTCCACCACCAGCTCGTACCGGTCATCGCCGGCGGCGTCATGGAGCACGCCGTAGGAGTTGACCCAGCCAAAGGCCTGTGAGTTCTGGAAGGAGCGGTAGGTGTCGCTCCCACCGCCGTCCAGCAGCGCGGCGACGCCGATCATCGCAGCCCCCTGGCCGCCATTTTCAATCTCGTAGCTGTCGTCGCCGCCATCGTCGCGGAGCACGCCAATCCCCACGCAGGAGTACCCCTGGCTCATGCGCAGCGAACGGTAGCTGTCGCTGGACGCGCCCATGTCCAGCAGGAAGCCGTAACCCAGGATGCCGGCCCCCTGGCGGGCCGTCTGGCTGAGGGAGAGGGGGCCGTAATTGACGTCCCCTGCGTACCGGCCCCCTTCGTCGGCGACCAGCAGCCCCTCGGTGTCGTGGGGACTGCCCACCTCGATGTAGCCGTACGTGTCATCGCCACCGAGGTCCAGGTGGATCGACACCGGGTTGTCCACCGACGAGGTGGCCCCGGCGGGGATGCGGTACAGGTCGGAGCCACCGGCGTCGAGCACCAACAGGAAGCCTCCCTCGAGCGACTCGTCTTGTTCGGGGTCGTAGGTGTCGTCGCCGGTTCCCCGGATGACCACCTGGCCCATGGGCGTGGGGGCGGCGAAGGCGTAGCTGCCTTCGCCGGCGGCGGCCACGTCCGTCCAGTCGATCTCGTCGAGGACCCGCGCTAACTTCACACCGCCGGCGTAGAGCGTGGCGTGCCCGGGGGTGCCCGCGGTCCACAGCTCGGCGAACGCCTCGTCGTCCGGGTCGACGGACGTGCCGTAGCTGGGCAGCCAGCCCTTCATCGTGCCCTCGAAGGCGTCCTCCATGTCGTCCGCATCGATGAGTTCGCCGAGCCCCAGGTCGCGCAGCTGCCGGGCCTCGATGGCGGCCAGCACGACCCGGGCCGCTGCCTGCTGGACCTCCAGCGGCACATCGGCGGCCGCCTCCTGGGCCGCGTCCCGATCCCAGTCCTCCCCCTCGTTGATCACGTCGAGGGCCGTCAACAGAGGGGAACCGGCGTCATCGGCGTGGGGCAGGACGCCGCCGATGGCCAGGTCCAGGTCCAGGCTGGTCGCGGCGTCGGCGATGATCGTTGCCAGCGGGTGGTCCGTGGCCCAGGCCGCGTCCGCCCGCAGCGCCATGTTGCCGCCGAAGCAGGGGATGTGGGTGAGGTCCTGCTGGAGCGTGTGGAAGTGGGACAGCCGTCCCCGGTCCATCTCCACGTTGCCGCCGTAGGCCTCGTAGATCCAGTCATCGATGCCGATGGTCAGGTCCAGCTCCAGCGCCTCGAGCACGGTGAGCAACGGGTCCTCCGCCGGCACCTCGGCCGGGCAGTCCACCGGATCGGCCTGCTCCCAGGTGAACGGCTCGTCCCAGGGGCCGGGTTGGGGGTCTCCCGCCGAGTCGTCGTCGTCGCCCGGCTCTGGGTCGTCATCGGCAGAGCAGGCGAGCAGGCCCACAACAAGCAAGATCAGCCAGGGAGCCCCTCTGAGAGTGTGCATGGCGCTTCAATCCTCCGTTTCCCCCAATGAGACATCAACCTCACATCCACGTGGGCCAAAACCCCACTAAGGAATCGCCGGGCACGCGCCGCCCGTGAACCCCATCTTCCAACGGTGGAAGCCGATGACGACAGCCGGCAAGCAGGTACCCCACGGCCGTGGGATCCACGGGCTGGCACGCTCCTTGAACCCGTGGTGGACACCCTGGCGACAAAGGGCACATGAAAAGGAGCGAAGATGGGACCGACGCACAACCGAACCACCTGGATCCTCGCCGTGGCATTGGCAGCGGCGTTCTGCTACACGCCGCTCGCAGGCGCCGCCGAAGATACGGCCACGCGGGTCTCTCCCGCAGATCGGCAGCTCAACAGATCATTCCTGTGGATGGCCGCGCGGCCGGAGGTGTCGGCCTTCGGCCACGTCCTGCCGCGGGTCGAGTTGGGGTTCGGCGGCATCGAAAACCGCAGCATGATCGCCTTCACCTCGGCCGGCGGCCCACTCCTCATCAACGAGATTTTTGGAGCCGCTGCCGATGTGGGCCTGCTCCTCGCGGGACGCCTCCCCGTCAAGAGGGGTGATCTGTTCTTGGGCGCGCGCATGACCTTCGATCTGGTCTACCTCCCCAACGACCTGAACTTCGGCGAGCTGCATCTGATGGGGACCCTGGGAGGATCGATGGCCTACATGGCGGACGCGCCCCCGGGGAAGCCCCGCTTCCGCATCGCCTTCGAGCCGGGGGTCGTGGTGCCCTGGATGGTGCCCACCTTCGGCCTGTCCATCGGCATCCTACTGCCCGCTTCGTCGTGAACGGCGCGGGGCGCCCGCGAGAGCTAGCCTCCTCCCATCCAGCGGCCCTGCTACATTGGTTGGATGGATCACCTGACCCCCGCCGAGCGGGAAGCCCTGGGGCCCGCCAGGCTCGCCGCCTATGAGCAGCACTTCGGCCTCCACGATGGCATGGAGCTGTCCGGGATCCAGATCCGCTCCACCTCGATGGTCCACTACGCCTCGGACTTCCTGCTCGTGTTCAGCCCGCTGCTGAGCCTCACGACGCCGCTGCTGGCGGACCTCATCGCCCGCATCCGTTTCCCAGGGCCGCCCCACCCCCCGGACGCCACCGACGACGAGGTGAACATCCGCCACGTCTTGCGCGGCCTGGAGCAGCGGCGGGGCCACAACAGCCCGTTCGTGCGGTTCCACGTGATGCAGAGCCTGTGGTTCAACCTGCTGTTCATCGGGGTGTCGCTGCTCACCTGCGGGGTCGGATTCCTGGTGCTGGCGGCGCCGTTTCTGATCTACACGTGGAGGGCAGCGGGTGAGGCGAGGCAGGGGCGCTGGTACGCGCTCCCCATCGTCGGGCAAGCCGCTTTGCGTCGGTACCGGCCGGTGTAGAACGAAGCAGCCCCTACTTCAACTCCACCATCGGCTCCCGCCACCTCCCCGGATCCCACGGCGGCGGCACGGCGATCGCCGCCCAGTCCGGGATCGGGTCGTCCACAAAATCCAGCTGCCGCGGGACGCAGACCAGCACCCGGCGGTCATCCTCGACGGGGGCCTCCGCACGGAGCGGATCGGTGGTGAGCAGCTCTCCCAATCCTCGGTATGACAGACGGCGGGAGGACACGCCGGAGTTCACCAGATATCGGTAGGCGACCACGGCGCGTCGCAGGGAGAGATCGAAGTTGGACTCGGGTTCCCCCTCGCAGGAGGCGTGGCCCTCCACGATCACGTGGGCGATCTCCGGATCCTCGTGGATCCGACGCACCACCAGGTCGAGGGCCAGCTCGGCCTGCGCCGACAGGCGGTCGGAGCCCTGCTCGAACAGGATCGGAGCACCCAACGCGAGGCACAGCGGCGCATCTTCGAGCGGGTGAGGCCCCGAGCTCGGCTCGTCGTCCGGATTCACCGATAAGTCGTCCAGCGGGTCCACCTCGGGCTCGGTCGCCTCGGCCACCTGCTCGGGCTCGTCCTTGACCTTCGGCGTGCGCCGCGGGGCGGGGACGATGACGCTCATCCCCGCAAGCACGCGCAGCGCCGGGGCGCCTATGCTGCGGTTCATCCGCATGCCCACCGCTACGTCCAGGCGGAGCCATGGGGCCGGGTAGACGCGGGTGCCCAGCCGCAGCTCCATGGGGTTGATGCCGTAGAACGCCGATTCTTCGTAGTCCTCGGGTAGCTCCAGGCCCTGCTCCACCTCGCACGCATTGGCGGGATCATCGCCCTTGGCGAAGGCGGTGGCGTTGTGCCACTCCAGCATCAGTGACCAGCGGTCGGGCACGAGCGCCACACCCACCCCGGCCTGGAAGCGCAGCTCGTCACCCACCTCCACCCCCATGCCGGTGTCGATGTCCATGCGTGACAGCACGGTCAGGGCGAGCATCGCCGACAGCCGCTTGACCCCAGCCTCCAGCGCAAAACCACCGCCGATGCGGACCCCACGCTCCCCGATCCAGACTTCGGGCGTGGAGGTGGGGAAGGCCACCTGGCCGGTGAGGGCCAGCGCGACGTGCTCCTGTTGGAGCACCGGGAGCAGCAGCTGGGTCGCCACGTCGCCCACGGCCGGGCGTTGCGCTCGCGACTCGCCGTCGGCGAGATCCAGGCCGTACATCGGGACCGAGAGCTGGAAGCCGAACCGCCCCTTGATGTCCACGAAGGCCCCCACGGTGGTGGTGAAGCGATGGGGCATCAGGTCGGTCATCCCGCCCTCGGGCAGCTTCAGCAGCAGCGGGGACAGCTCCAGCTGGTGCACGGCGCCGACCCGCATCAGACTGCTGCCATCCAGCCGGGCGCCCGGATGTTGCTGCCATCCGCCGGGGGCGAAGGAGGGATGGAGCTGCTGGGTGTCCAGGCTCACGCCCTGGGCCGAGGCTCCACGAGCAATAGCGAGGATCAACAACCACAACAGCAGCAACCACCGGGGACCTGAACGAGCCAAAGCAACCTCCTGACCACACAGATGTCGTCAGGCCGTTGGATCCTTCAGCGGGTCAGTGACATCAGCTCGGCCAGGATCGACCACACCGGCCGCTCCCGGTTGGAGAGGATCGTCACCGCGAGCCCACGCCTCGGGAACAGGGCGGTCAGCGCGTTCACGCCCGGATCGCTGCCGGCGGCGCACAGGGCGGGGGTGCGATCCCCATCGGCCACGCGGTACAGGCCCATGGTGTAGGTACAGCGCGGCCGGAGGTGGGGCACCGGGCGCTGGGGCCAGCGGTGGGCTTGGTGGAGCGGCAACCCGGGCAGGTCGCCCCGGGCCAGGGCGCGCCAGAAACACGACAGGTCACCCGCGGTGACGAAGACACCCCCGTCCGCGCCGCCCACCACGGGGATGCTCGCGGTGTTGGCGTGCAGGCTCCCGGCCGCTCCCTCGACATATCCGAGGGCACAGACGGACGGCAATCCATCGACAGCGTGGAACCCGCTGTCCGCCATGCCGCAGCGGCCAAAAACCGCGTCGCCGACGAACTCGTCGTAGGCGCACCCGCTGACCTCCTCGATCACGCAACCCAGCAGCGCGTACCCCGCGTTGCAATACGCGAACTCAGCCCCGGGGGCGAACCGGGGTGGGCGGTCCACGAACAACGGCAAATAGTCAGCCGGCGCCCGGAGCGTGGGGAGGGCCTCGGCCAGACGGGCAGCCGCCAGGCTCTCGCCGTCGATCTCGTCCACGTAGTCGGCGATCCCCGAGGTATGGGTCAGCAGATGCTCGATGCTCACCGCCGGATGGAGCCCAGGGAACCGCCCCGGGAGTAGCGCGGTCACCGAACCGTCCAGGGACAGCTGCCCCCGCTCCACCAGCGTCATCACCGCCGCTGCTGTGAACGCCTTGCCCACGGACGCACACGCGAAACGCGTCCCCTCTTCGATAGCCTCACCCCGTTCGACGTTCGCGTATCCCGCCGCATGCAGGAACACAGGCCCATCCGGGGTCGTGGCCGACACCACCCCCCAGGCCCGGCCATCGTCGAGCCAGCCTTCGAGGATCGCCACCACGTCTGCGTCGTTCATGACCGGCTCGGCTCCAGCTTGACGATCCCCCCCACGGGGCGCGTGTCCGTGGCCAGGCAGCTCAGCAGGGCCAGCAACCCCACGTACAAGGACCCATCCGGCCCCACGGTCACCGACGCCGAGCTGTCGTCGGTGAGGGCGGTACGGAAGACCAGCTCGCCGGTGGCCCGGTCCAGGGCGATCAGCTCGCTGGTGGCGGTGGCCGGCCAGGAGAAATCGGCGATCTGATAGGCATCGGGGGTGAACGCTGTTGCCGTGCCCAGCACCAGCCCCTCGGTGACGGTGATGACCGAGGTCCAGACCATGTCGTCGGGCAGATCGATGGCCCAGCGCGGGTCGTCGCCGTCGTGGGAGACGAGATCGGGCACGTCCTGATCCCAGATCCCCCCGAAGGTGGTCTGCCAGTGCAGGTGTTCGCCACCGGCCAGGGCCGGGGAGGAGCCGGACATGGGGCCCTTGGGCAGCTCCAGCAGGTGCGTGGGCTCGCACTCCCCGGTGGCCGGGCAGCGATCGATCTCCACCAGCTGGTTGTAGGCCGGGCCGCCCGCCAGGCTGTCGTAAACACCGTCGGAGGTCTTGAGCCACAGGCCATCGGGGCTGATCACCGGGCTGGCGGCGCTGGCGCCGTGGAGCAGGACGTGGAAGCCCACCTCCAGGGCCGGCGGGTCGGCGCCGTCGTCCACCCGCACCTGGATGACCGCGCCGGTGTCCTCGTCCGGGCCGCCACCGGTGACATACAGGGTTCCGTCCGGGGCTACACCCACGGTGTTGTCGCTGAACTTCCCGCTGCGGCCGACGAAAGTGCCGTCCCGCCAGGTGTCGCCGAACAGGTCCTCCAGATCGCCCTGGGCGCTGCTGGGTACGTAGTCCACGTAGTCCCCGCTACTCCCCGCCGGCAGCGCAGCAAAACCGGTGGCCGCGGGCAGGTCCAAGGAGCTCAACAACGCCCCCGACGAGCGGGAGACCAGCGCCACCACGCCGTCGCGAGTCACGGTGGCTAGGTGCCCCGCCGGGGTGAAGTGCACCCCCACGGCGCCGCTGCCCAGCCCGTCCGCTGCGGTCAGCCGCCAGCGCTCCGAGCCGTCCGCTGCCAAGGAGAGCAAGCCGTCCTCTCCGGACAGATAAAGCCGACCGTCCGCGTCCACCTCAACCGTCGAGCCCACCGCCCAGGGCTCAGCGACGCACCACCGCTGCTCGCCGCTGGCCTCGTCCAGGGCAAACACGGAGCAGTCACCGTCCCCTCCGGGCGCGCTGGCGGTGACATACACGACGTCCGCACCCGGGGACAGGGTCGCGGGCTGGCCGACGCCTCGGCCCTGCAGGGCGGCCCAGGATTCCTTCCAGGTTCGGGGGACCTGGCAGTCCACGAGATCGTTGTTCTGGGGGTTGGCGTGGACTCCGACATAGGGCAGGCCGGCGGGATAGGGCGCCCCAACGGCCGCCTCGCCGCAGGTGGACCGCAGATCCTGGCAGCCGCTCGTCGCCATCAGCGAAGCGATCAGGGCCGGCGCGGCCAGCCGGAGTTTCTGTACCATGGGACGGATCCTCGATGGCTGTGTGTGGGCCAACCCATTGTACCGCCGCCCGGGAGCCAGCACGGCCAACTTGCCATCTCACCGAGAAATCAACGCCGCCCGTGTCTATGATGGAGCGCTGCCTGCAAGGTTCATCACGGGCGGAGGGGCGACCATGCTTGATCTGAAGCGCGAAAATGCGGCTCTGCTGCTGGTGGATATCCAAAAGAACCTGTTGCCGGCCGTTGATGGCGCCGGCTCGATGACCCGTGCCTGCGAGGATCTGATCGATGGCCTGGGCCTGATGGAGCTGCCGGTGATCCTCACGGAACAGTTTCGTCGTCTGCTGGGGCCAACGGTGGCCTCGATCGGAGATCGGCTACCCGGCGTCGAGCCGCTACCCAAGATGACCTTCGACTGCTGTGGTGAGCCAGCTTTCGTCGATGCGCTCGAACGAACCGGGCGAAACCAGCTCATCGTCACCGGCATCGAGACCCACGTCTGCGTCATGCAGACCGCGTGCTCGCTGGCAAAGATGGGGTACGGGGTTTTCGTGGTGGCGGACGCCTGCGGCTCGCGCAAACCCCAGGACCACCATCTGGCCCTGGAGCTGATGCGCCAGCACGGAGTGACGGTGGTGACCGTCGAGATGCTAATGTTCCAGCTGATCGGAACCGCAAAAGGCCGGGAATACAGGCAATTCGTCAAGATCATGAAGCGCTGAGGAGGAGGAGATCATGGGGCGTAGCACCATTCACAAAGCTCCCGCCAAGGAATTCGACGTCCGGCCCAATCTGGACGACTACGAAGCGATGCGGGCCAGTTTTTGCTGGGAAGATATTCACAAGGAACTCGATTTCCTCCCCGACGGCGGCCTCAACTTGGCCCACGAGGCCATCGACCGGCACCTCGCCACGGACCGTCGCGACAAGGTGGCCTTGATCTGGGACGGCAAGGGGGGAGTGGAGGAGCGCTACAGCTTCGCGGACCTCGCTCGGCTCAGCAACCGGTTCGCCAACGTACTCGCCAGCCTTGGCATCGCCAAGGGCGACCGGGTCTTCACCTACCTCGATCGGGTGCCCGAGGCGTACATCAGCATCCTGGGCATCGTGAAGGCCGGCGCGGTCGTGGGCCCCCTGTTCTCGGCATTCGGGACCGAGGCGATCAAGGACCGCATGCAAGACAGCGGGGCCTGCGTGCTCGTGACCTCCCCCGAGCTGCTGGCCAATGTGGATGCGGTCAAGCCAGACCTGCCCGATCTCCAGCACGTCATCGTGGTCAACAAGCATGAGCTGCCCTATCAGCCCAAGGACAACGAGATCCCCTACGCTGGGGCCATGGCCGAGGCATCCGACGAGTTCACCACCTGCCCCACCGGCAAGGAGGACTACTCGATCATGCACTACACCTCGGGGACCACGGGCAAGCCCAAGGGGGCCGCCCACGCCCACGAGGCGATCGTGGGGCATTACGCCACCGCCAAGTATGTGCTCGACCTGCACCAGGAAGACGTCTACTGGTGCACCGCTGATCCTGGCTGGGTTACCGGCACCTCCTACGGCATCTTCGGGCCGTGGTCCAACGGTGTGACCCAGCTGGTATCCGAAGTGGGATTCTCGGTCCGTCACTGGTACGAGCTGATCGCCAAACACCGCGTGACGGTCTGGTACACAGCCCCCACGGCCATCCGGATGCTGATGAAGTTCGGTGAGAAGACCGCGCGCAAGCACGATCTGAGTTCCCTGCGTCACATCAACAGCGTGGGAGAGCCCCTCAATCCCGAGGCTGTGGTGTGGAGCCACGAGGTCTACGGGCTGCCCTTCCACGACAACTGGTGGCAGACCGAGACGGGTTGTATCCAGATCGCCAACTACGCGGTCCAGGACATCAAACCCGGCTCCATGGGCCGCCCCCTCCCGGGAGTCAATCCGGCGATCATGGACGACGAGATAGCCGAAGAACGGCCCGTGGGCGAGGAGGGCAACCTGTGCCTCAAATATCCGTGGCCTTCCATGTTCCGTACGTACTGGAACAAGCAGGACATGTACGACTCCCGGTTCAAGAACGGCTGGTACATCACCGGTGACCGGGCCCGCGTGGACGCCGATGGCTACTATCACTTTGTGGGCCGCGCCGACGATGTGATCAACGTCGCAGGACACCTGGTGGGCCCCTTCGAGGTGGAGAGCGCCCTGGTGGAGCATCCCGCGGTGGCCGAGGCCGGCGTTATCGGTGTGCCGGACCCGATCCGGATGGAGGTGGTCAAGGCCTTCGTCTCGCTCCGCGACGGCGTGGAGGAAACCCCGGGGCTGAAACTGGAGATCAAACGTTTCGTGACCGCCAAGCTGGACGCCAATGCGGCTCCCAAGGACATCGAAGTCCTGCCGACATTACCCAAAACCCGCTCGGGGAAGATCATGCGCAGGTTGCTCAAGGCAAGGGAGCTCGGGCTACCCGAAGGAGATACGTCGACCCTCGAGGAGTAGCTCGGTACCTCTGATTCCTAACTGGGGGCCTCTGCGTTCCGGACGGACTACAGGGGAACCGTCGATACCGTGCCGTGAGCCGCGACCTCACCCCCCCGACGGGTCGGCCGGGAACCAGTCTGTCACGGTGGTGGACTGCCACGTGATCGCCTGGGCCAGGAGCGACTCGTCGGCCCCCTCCAGACCAGCCAACCCGGCCGCCGCCGCGGTCCGCCCCAGCTCCCCCAAGGCCTCGAGGCAACCCACCATCTCCCCATCCCCCACAGCGCGTGCAGGGTCGCCGCCTGGTCCGCGGGCCAGCGGTGGTGATCGCCGGCAAAGGAGGAGACATGGTGCAGCGGGTCAGCCAGGGAGGCCGACGCCAGCTGGCTGGCCAGCCGGTGGGCGATTCCGTCGTGCTCGTGGGCGCCGAGGTAGGCCGCCGCGCCCAGCACCAGCAGCAGGTGCGTGGAATACAGACCGTGATCCCCCAGGTTCGTGGCGCGGGCCGGGTCCAGGCCCCCCGGCGTCAGGCGGCGGTCGAGGGCCAGCTCCGCGCACCGGGACGCGCAGGAGGCCGCCTCCTCGCGAGCACCGGGCTCGGCCGCGCCCCGATCGGCGCAGGCTTCGGCGATCTGGGACAGCACGATGATCCGGAAGCCTCCGGGCACCGAGTCCCCCTCGAAGACGGGCCACGGATCGTCGAGGAAGGACGCGATCCCGGGCGGCAGGCCCAGCTCCCCGCCGGTGGCGGTCTCGCCGGCGCCTGCGGCTCCCGCGACTCCCGCGGCGACGAGCAGGAATCCCACCGCGAAGGCGCGGGCCAGTACATATCGCGCCACCGATCCGTCCTTTCCGCCCCGGATACCCGGGATCTCTAGAAAATCACCACCATCGCTCCCACCGGGATCTCGTCGTAGAGGGCCTGGATGTCGCGCAGGTGCAGCACGACACATCCCCAGGACAGGGCCGTTCCGTGGGAGCCGGCCTCCCACTCCTCTGCCCAGCCGTGGAAACCGATGCCGCCCCCCAATGGGGTGCTCTGATCGGTGAGCTCGCGGCGGCTCCAGCTGCGGGCGATGGCGTCGGCCTGGGCCCGCGTGACGAGGCCCTCGCCCACACCCCATTCGGCGTCATGGCCGTTGGGATAGTTCAGCTTGATCCAGTGACCGCCGTAGAAGTCGCCGTAGGGGCCGTCGATCTGCCCGCGATAGCGGGACACGACGTGATACATGCCCATGGGGGTGCGCAGGTCGCCCTGGCGCCGCTTGCGCCCCGCGCTCTGTCCGAAGGCCACCTCGTAGTCACCGGCTAGCACCCCCTGGCGGTACAGGCGCATCCGCTGGCTGGCGTGGTCCACCAACAGCAGCACCGGTTCCGTGCCGGGTACGGGAAGCTGGCGGTGGGTGGAGATGAACGCCGTCGGGTCTTCGTAGTGGTCGCGGACCCAGGCCTCGTCCTTGTTGTCGGCGATGGGCCAGTAGGTGGGCGACAAGCCGGTGTCGGTACGTATCTCGAAGTGCAGGTGCGCCAGGTACAAGCCGTCCGCGTCCCGGCCGATGGTCCCCACCTGCTGCCGGCGCGCCACCAGGTCCCCCTGCTGGACGTCGATGCGGTCGAGGTGGACGTAGACCGTCTGCAGCCGGCGCTTCCGGTGATTGTCGTAGACCAGGTGTTCCAGCACGACCACGCCCCCCCAGGGCGCGGCCGCGTCGCCAGCGTGGATCACCTTGCCCGCCCCGGCTGCATATACGGGCTGCCCCAGATCCGTGTTGCCGCCGCCGCGGCCATTCCAGTCCTCGCCGGGGTGGATGCCCAGGGAGTAGTGCTCGCAAAACGTCGTGGCGACGTACCAACCGTGATGCACCGTACCGTCCGCCGCATCGGTGTAGCTGCCCTTGCCGTCCCGGTCGCCTACCGGGAAATCGAACCCGTCCGCCGGAGGAATGCCGGTGGTCAGGTAGGTCTGGAACGCATCCGAGGTGGCTGCCGGAGGGGCCTCGGGGGCGATGGGCTCGCCGCTCTCGGCGGCAGCAGCCGGGACGGCAGGATCCGGCGTTGTGCATCCGGACACCCACAGGGCAACCATCAAGGCAAAGGGCCAGCATCGCGCGCGTTCACTCATCCCGTTCTCCGTCCATCAGGACAGCCCGGCCGGCCGGTTTCTTCCCCTGGCACCAGGTTTGGGCGGATACTTTGATGGCCAACCGACCACGAGGAGCCAACATGAACCAACTGAAGTTGCTGTTCATCTTCCCGCTGCTGGCCTGCGCCTGCGCGACCGACGCCGACGACATCGGCATCGCCGCCGAGTGCTCCGACAGCGAGGACTGCCCCACCTACGTCAACGAGGACGGCGACGAAGAAAACCTGACCTGTTTGACGCAGTTCACCAGCGGGTACTGCGGCATGGAGGGGTGTGACGAGACGGCGGACTGCCCCGAAGGCGGGATCTGCGTGGCCCACGATGACGGCAGCAACTACTGCTTCCGCGTCTGCCAGGAAAAGACGGAGTGCAACGCCAATCGCTCGGCGGACAGCGAGGCCAACTGCTCGGCCAACTTCGACTGGGCGACAGCCGGCGACGACGACGGCTCCAAGGCCTGCATCCCCCCCTCCTCGGGGACCTGACGCCGATGTCCAGGAACGGGATCCCCGCCAGCTTGATGTTGCTGTGCCTGGCCATGCCCATGGGGGTAGCGGCCCAGGACAAACCCGCCCCGCCCACCTGGCACGAGCTGGAGGGCACGGACGGCGACACCTTCATCCAGACCGCCGGGCGCCTGGGCGACGGGTGGTACGTGGCGGGATGGACCTCCGGGGGCGACCGGCTGTTCGTGACGTTGAGCAGGGACGGCAAGGGGACACGCTGGCCCCTGGGCCATGGGCGGATCGTGGACGTGGCGGCAGCTCCCGACGGGGGGCTGTACCTCATCGGCACGATGAGCATGGGCGCCGGGGGCGACGCCTGGTTCGGCAAGGTCGACGCCTCGGGCAAGCTGGTGGCCGAGTACGTTCCGGCCACGGAGGTGGGGGGCGATCTGTACCGCGTCGTGCCACGGCCCGGCGGCGGGGCGCTGATGGTGGGTGTGTACAACCCCACCGAGTCGGGGGTCTCCCACGGTTGGGTGGTGGCGGTGGATGACGCGGGCAAGGAGCTGTGGCAGCAACGCCTGGGGGAGGGCAGCTACCACTACCTCACCGATCTGGCGGTGTTGGGGGACGGCACGCTGCTGGCGGTGGGCGCCTTCAAGGGAACCACCTACCGCACCTGGTTCGTGCGGCTGAAGCCGGACACCGGCGAGCGCATCGACAGCCAGTTCCACGAGACGGGCAGCTGGGAGGGGCTGACCGGGCTGGCTCCCCTCGGCGGCGACCGCATGCTGATGGTGGGCACGACCTCCGAGGAGCAGGGGCTCCAGCGCAGCGTAGGCAAGGTGCTGGTGCTGTGGGCCGGCGCGGATGGCCGGGTGGAGGGACGGCGGGAGGTGGGCGACCAGGTCATCGGCGTGGGGCGGCCGGTGAAGGCCGGGGAGGATGTGGTGATCCTCATCGGCGCCCAGGGCTCGTCGACGCTGGGCACCTCCTTGCACCTGGCGCGGGTCCCCGCGGTCGAGGGTAGGGTGAGCCTCACCCGGCTCGGCGAGGCGCGCTCCGTGGCGCTGGACTGGTCCACGCTGGGCGGGTTCGTGCTGGGCGTGCAGGACGGCGAGGCCGAGGTGATATTGCTGGACATCGCCCGCGGCGTGGTGGATTGGTGCGTGATCCGCAAGCCGCTCCAGTAGCCGCGCCTGGCCCAAGACGGGCCCACATCCGCCCTACCACGTGGTGCAGTTCTTGCAACACGCAGGCATCCAGGGGACATTCCAAAGGACATTGTTTTGATTCGACCTGCATGCATCGTGCTCCTCTTGATGGCCATCACCCTGACCTGGACCGGGTGCGTGACGCTCCAAGAGGGCTTCACCGACGACCTGGAGGAGGCCTACGCCTGCTCCCAGTTCGAGGTGTATTCCGTGGAGTACTCGGGCCTGATCTACTCGGCGTACAATCCGGCGCAGTCCCGGCGGCTGTCGCTGTGGGTGGAGTTTGACGAGGCCATCGGGGTCGATGAGGACCGGACGGTCGAATTCGACCTCGCGCACCCCACGCCAGATCCCCTGTTGTGGGCGACCACCGGCCATAACCTGGTGCTCGACGAGGCGACCCCTTGTGACGACGTCGTCATCACCTCGTTGCCCAACTCCGTGATCCGCACAGACCACTTCTACGAGGCCATCGTCGGCACCCTCACCGTGACCCTCAACGGCGCCTCCGACCGGGCCGAATTCGAGCTGAACGACGTGATCTTCCAGGCGAACGATGATCGCATCGACAAGGACAGCGGCGACAACCTCGCGGACATCTCCGTGGACCACGCGACGCTCCCCTCCGTCGATATCACCTGGTAGCCGGATCCTGCCGGCGAACCCCAACAAACACACCGTTCCCGCGCCCCCGCCTGGACTCCCCCGGCAGCCGCGCGCATGATCCCCCCGGGAGGCACCATGAACGACCCCACTATCCGCACCCCCAACATCGCCGTGTTCTGCGATTTCGAGAACGTCGCCCTGGGCGTTCGGGACGAGAAGTACCCCGATTTCGACTGGTCGCTGGTCCTGACCCGGCTGCTGGACAAGGGCAAGATCATCGTCAAGCGCGCCTACTGCGACTGGGAGCGCTTCAAGAAGGCCAAGAAGGGGCTGCACGGCGCGGGCTTCGAGCTCATCGAGGTGCCCCACCTGTCCCAGTCCGGCAAGAACTCGGCGGATATCCGCATGGTCGTCGACGCCCTGGACCTGTGCCACCAAAAGGGCCACGTGGACATCTTCGTGCTGGTCACCGGCGACAGCGACTTCTCGCCCCTGGTGACCAAGCTGCGTGAGAACAACAAGGTGGTCATCGGCCTGGGGGTCAAGAACTCCACGTCCAACCTGCTGGTGGAGAGCTGCGACGAGTTCATCCTCTACGACGATCTGGTCGCCGCGTCCCAGCGCACCGCCTCCAAGCGCCAGAACAAGGCCAAGGGCAAGGACAAGAAGGCCAGCGGCCGCGACCAGGCCCTGGACTGGGTGGTGGACACGGCCGAGGCGCTGCTCAACGACCACGACACGGTGTGGGGCTCGATGATCAAGCAGGCCCTCAAGCGCAAGCGGCCCCAGTTCAGCGAGTCCGCCCACGGCTACCGTAACTTCTCGGAGATGCTGCAAGACGCCCAGAAACGCGGCCTGCTGAACATGGAGAAGGACAAGCGCTCCGGCGGCTACCTGATCAACGGCATCGGCCCGGACGCTTGACCCGCTTGACGGGCCGGTGAATCATCGGCCCATGCGCAACCATCCCCTCCCCCCCTGGACCGTCCTGCTGCTGACCCTAGCCTGGATGGGCTGCCCTGCCCCCTACCCGGACGGGGATGACGACACGACGCCCACCGACGACGACGATGACGACAACACCGAGCCGCCAGGCTCGGCAGGCTGCGGGTTGGACCCGCTGCACGAACCCGGCGGCGCCGACGTGGCCGTGGACGCCGGCCCGGACGGCGACGGCGTGCGCAACTTCTATCTGAGCCGCCCCGCGGACTACGATCCCGAGCTACCCCACCGGCTCGTCGTCGGCTACCCCGGCACCGACTGGATCGGCGAGCAGATCCAGCCCTATCTGGGCCTGGAGGACGGACAGCGGGACGACGAGATCTTCGTCTACCTGGATCCCCTGTGGCGGGATTTCGAGGGCTGGGGCAACTACGGCGGCTGGGTGCTGGGGCCCTACGCCGACCCGGCCGACGGCGAGCAGGACCTGGTCTACACCGAGGCGGTGCTGGACTACCTGGAGGCCCACTACTGCATCGACACCGAGCGGATCTTCGCCACCGGCCACAGCTGGGGCGGCGACATGGCCCAGGTGGTGTCGTGTTTCCTCGGCGACCGCTTCCGCGCCACGGTGCCCGTGGCCGCCAACCGCCCCTACTGGTTCGAGGACGGCGGCGGCTTCATCGGCTGCGAGGGGGAGACGGCGGTGTGGACGATGTTCGGCATCGACGACGACCACTTCGGCTGGCAGGACTACCCGGGCCAGTACGGCGACGAATGCCGCGACTTCTGGCTGGCCGAGCGGGGCTGCGACGGCGACGGGAGCTACACGGATCTGGGCGTGGGCGAACTGGACGAGTGCGTGGAGTACACCGGCTGCTCGGCCGGGGTGCGCTACTGCCTGTACGGCCCGGAGACGGGCCACCAGATCCCCACGTACTTCTCCGAGACGGCGATGGCGTATTTCCGGTCGTTCTAGGATCCCTATGGGGCCCTAGCCCATGATCTCCCGCAAGGTGCGGTCCAGCTCCTCCGCCTCGAAGGGTTTGAGCAGGAACGCGCGGATCCCCACCTGCTTGACGAGCTTGCGATCGACGGTGTCGCTGTAGCCGGTGTAGAGGAGGATGGGCAGGTCGGGGCGAGCCTCCAGCAAGCGATGGGACAGCTCGACCCCGCTCATGGCGGGCATCTCCTGATCGGTGGCCACCACATCGTAGCCGCCGGGGTTCTTCAAAAAGGCCTTGTAGGCCTTCACGCTGTCGGTGTGATCGTCGACCTGATACCCCAGCCGGTTCAGGGTCACGGACAGGTATCGGATGATCATCGGTTCGTCGTCCACCAGCAAGACCCGCGCCTCGGCAGGGGCCTCGGGAATGATGCTCGGGATCTCTTCCGAGGGGGTGGCCTCCTCGAGACACAGCGGCAGGTAGATGCGGAATTCCGTCCCCTCCCCCGGGGTACTGGCCACATCGATGCCCCCCCCCCAGCCCTGCACGATCCCGTGCACCACGGAGAGGCCCAGCCCGGTGCCCTCCCCCTTGACCTTGGTCGTGAAGTAGGGGTCGAAGGCCCGCTGCAGGGTCTCCTCGTCCATGCCGTGGCCCGTGTCCCGCAGGGTGAGCAGGGCGTACCGCCCGGGCTCCAGGCCGGGGAGCCGCCCGGCGAGCGTCGCGTCCACGAGCGCCTCGTGGAGCCCCACCTCGATGGTGCCGGGGCGGCCGTCGATGGCGTCCCGTGCATTGGTGCACAGGTTCATCACGATCTGCTGGAGCTGGGTCTCGTCGGCGCTGACGGCTCCGCACGCTGGGTCGACGTCGAGCTCCACGGAGATGGTGGCGGGGAGCGCGGGCCCCAGCAGCTTGAAGGCCTCCTCGATGCCGAGGTGGACCTTCAAGGGACGGACCTGGGGATCGGACCGGCGCGACAACGAGAGGATCTGATGGACCAGTTCCGCCGCCCGGCGCCCGGCCTTGTTGACCTCTCCGAGGCATTCGGCCGCCTCCCCCTCCTCGGGGAGCGTCTCGAGGGCCAGGGCGGTGTAGCCGAAGATGCTCTGCAGCAGGTTGTTGAAGTCGTGGGCCACCCCTCCGGCCAGGCGGCCGATGGCCTCCATCTTCTGGAGCTGGTGGACCTGCCCCTCCAGCCAGCGCACCTCGCTCAGATCGAGCTTGAGCGCCACGAAGTTGACGATCTCACCGGCCGGATTGCGCATGGGAGAGATGGTGATGTACTCGACGTACAGGGAGCCGTCCTTGTGACGATTGGTGATCTCACCGCACCAGGTCCCCCCCCCGATGATGGTGTCCCAGATCTCCGTAAAGAACTCGTCATCGTGCTCCCCGCTGTTGAGGAAGCTCGAGGTCTGGCCCACCGCCTCGGCCGGGCTGTACCCGCTGGACTCCTCGAAGGCCGGGTTGACGTACAGGATGGTCCCCTCGGTGTCGGTGATCACCACAGCCTCCTGCGCCTGCTCGATGGCGGATAGGAGCAGGGAGCGGGACTGCTCGGCCCGGGTGACCGGCGAGAGGTTGAGCAGGCTGCTCACGCAGTAACGATGGCCCTGGAGGCGCATCGACTGGGTGTTTTTGAGGACGGGGAAGCCACCCCCCAGGGACTGGACCTCGGACTCGATCCGATTCTGCGGGCCCGATCCGTCCTGCAGGGGGCAGCTGTCCGGCGCCTTCTGACAGGTGGATTCATGGCACAGCGAACCGACGAGGTCGGCCCGCGGCAAGCCCAGCAGGGCCAGGGCGGCGGGGTTGGCATCGACGATGCGGTAATCGTCCAGGTCCGTGACGATCACCCCCGAGTGGATGGTGTCCAGGATCGTCTGCAGGCGTTCATGGTTGTCGCGCAGCTCCGCCGTCCGCTGGACGACCGTCTCCTGGATCACGGCCTCCCGACGCCGCAGCGTGATCAGCCAGCCCACCAGCACCAAGCTGAGGCACAGCAAGGACACCATGCCCCCAAGGCTGCCCGCCCCGTTCGCCCGCTCGGCCCCCACGAAGACCAGCACGGTCAGGGCGGCGCCAGCCACGAAGACCATCATCGGAAGGGAGTAGATGTGCGTGGACGGACGCGCCACAGGGGGGCTGGGCGCAGGCGTCGAGGTGGGACCCCCACCCCCGGACTTTGGAACATCTTGTTCCAAGGCTCTGGGTTCCTTTGACACCATTCTTTGGGTCCACGGTCCACGCGGGACATCTCCCATTGTATCAACACTGATCCAGTCCAGGCGGAGTAATTGGGGGCGCAGCCCGTTGCAGGGGGGAAATTGGGGCGGAGGAACGCCCCATGGAGAAGCCCTGACCGATTGGGTCCGGTGATTGGCCGCACGGGTCGTTCCCAAAAACCCGGTTCCTCTGTATATCTGCACATGGACCGAAGTGGGTGTGGGGAAGGAGTGAACACAGGAGAGGTGAATCCGACCCATGACCTACCGTCCACGACTGCGGTACCTGTTCCCGTTCGTGACCGTCCTGCTGGCCTGGTTGGCTCCCGGATGTGAAACCATCACCCAGCCCCCTTCCCCCGGGGATGACCCGCTACCGCCGCCGGACACCATCACCTTGCAGACCGCCCTCGCCGAGCACGTCCCTGCGGTGGTCCGTGTCACCGGCACGGTCGCGGCCGACGGCTCGCACCCCGGCGAGGTGTCGTACAGCATCGACGGCAACGACTCCCTTAGCGCCCCGTTCACCCTGATCGACGGTGCGTTCGAGGCCCTGCTCGTCGGCCTCAAGCCGGCCACGGATTACCGCGTCCAGGCCCAGGTTTACGGGCCGGACTGGAGCGTCGAATCGGAGCCGGTGCAGGTCACCACGGGGCCGCTGCCCGCGGAGTTGCCGGCCCTGAGCCTCACCGTCGGTACGCCGGAAGATGGCCCCGGGGGATTCATCGTGACCACGCTGGTGGCCGACGAGGACTACGCGGTGATCCTGGACGGGGACGGGGAGATCGTCTGGTGGCGTTCTATCGGCAACGGCTCCACCGCGACGGCCCGCCTCAGCCCGGATCGCAGCGAGCTGTGGACGCTCGGCGGCGGCAAGCTGATGGTCTTCGGGCTGGACGGCACCGTGGTGGAGAAGATCGAGAGCGTGGGTGGTGCTCACCACGATTTCACCTTCACCGACGACGACCACCTGGCCTACCTCACCTCCGAGCAACGCACCATCGAGGGCTGCGGAGAGGAGATCGTGGGGGACGCCATCGTGGAGATGGACCTGGCCACCGGGGAGATGGAATACCTGTCGTTTTGGGACCTCCTCGAGTTCGACTGCTCGGACATCACCGAGACGCAGCAGGCCTATCCGATCTGGGGTCACGCCAACGCCATCGACTACGATCCGTTCCACGACGCCTACATCGTCTCCTTCTATTTCTGGGAAGCGCTGTACGCCATCGATCGGCAAACCGGCGCGGTCCTGTGGATCCTGGGGGGCGAGGACAGCAGCTTCCGGTTCGACGACGGCAGCGAGAAGTGGTTCGCCAGCTCCCACCAGTTCCACCTGCTGGAGGATCGGATCCTGGTGTTCGACAACGGCGACGACTTGATGCAGTCCCGGATCATCGGCTACGAGCTCGACTTCGACCGCTTGGAGGTGTCCTCTTGGTTCTCGTGGACGACCGAGCCCGAGACCTACGTCTACGCGCTGGGTGACATCTCCATGCTGGCAAACGACCAGGTCCTGTCCACCTGGAGCACCGCCGGGCAGCTGATCCTGCACGGACCCAACTTCAGGCCCGTCTGGCAGCTCAACGTGGCACTGGGTCACGGCCTGGGCTACAGCACCTGGGTCCCCTCGCTCTATCCGTGACCGCCTCTTGATTTTCTGATGGGAACAAGCACATTCAGGGAAGGCGGACAGACGACATGATCGAACATTCATTTCCTCGCTGGCTTCGGATCCTCACGTGCATCTCGGTCACGATGGCCGCCGCCGGCTGCGATGATATCGGTAGCCCGGGCATGCACGCGGACAGCGGTAGCGACATCGAAGACACGGACGATGCCACACCGAGCGCGTCGATCGAATTCCAGGCCACCCTCAGTGAGAAGATCCCCACGGTGGTCCGCGTCAACGGCACCATCGAGATGGAGGGGTTCCTCGAGGCGGCCGTATCCTTCGGCGACGACGGTAGCTTTGCTCAGGTCGCGTCCGTCGTCCTGGAGGATGGCGGCTTCGAGACGTTGCTCGTCGGGCTGAAACCGGACACGGCCTATGACGTCCGCGTCGAGTGTACGGGCCTGGACGGCACCGTCGAATCCCCTCCAACGCAAGTCATCACGGGGCCCAAGCCGACGACGCTCCCACCACTGGAACGTTCGGTCGGTGCCGCCGAGGACTCGCCGACAGGATTCTTCGTGACCTCGTTCATCCCCGAGCCCAACTACGCGGTGATCCTGGACGGGGACGGGGAGATCGTCTGGTGGTACCCCCTCTCGCCGGGCAAGGCGGCGACCACCCGCCTCTCACCAGACCACAGCCGGATCTGGGCCCTGGACGGATCCGCGCTGCTGTCCGTGTCCTTGGATGGCGAGCAGACAGACCTCTACTCCACCGATACCTGCCACCACGATTTCACCTTCGTCAACGACGGCACGGTGGCCTGCCTCGCCTCCGAACGCCGCACCGTCGCGGGCTGTGGTGACCATATCGAGGGGGATGTGATCGTGGAGTTCGACGTGAAAACGGGGGACCGCAAGGCCATGTCCATGTGGGACATCATCGAATTCGACTGCGATGACGTCGTCGACGGGAACCCCTTCCCGATGTGGGGGCACGCCAACGCCATCGACTACGATCCGGTCGAGGATGCCTACATCGTTTCGTTCTCCCACTGGGGCGCGCTCTACGCCATCGACCGTCAAACCGCGACGGTCCGCTGGAGCCTGGGCGGCGCGGACAGCGATTTTGTGCTCGTCGATCATCCGGACGGTACATGGTTCAACGATTCCCACGGTTTCCATCTGGTGGGGGATCGGATCCTGGTGTTCGACAACGGCTCCGATACGTTGCGGTCCGAGGTCGTCGGCTACCACCTCGACTTCGACACCTTCGAGGCGTCTCCGTGGCTCGAATATGGCCCGGGCCAGCCGATGTACGTGTACGCGCTCGGCGACGTCTCCATGGCGGGCAATGGCCAGATCCTCTCCACCTGGAGCACGGCGGGGCAGCTGATGGCGCACGATCAGGGCGGCAATCCCATCTGGCAATTCAACACCACGCTGGGCCACGGATTGGGCTACACCACCTGGGTCCCCTCGCTCCGCCGTGAATCGGGCGGCCTCCCCATGGAATAATACGGCCGCGGCCGACGTGCCGCCGGGGGACGATCGTGTTTCCCCCACCGCCGCGGGAGGCCAGCATGCCCAGTGTCGTCGTACTCGGAGTCGGTCTGCAGGGGAGGGCCACGGTCCATGATCTGGCCACCCGCCCAGGAGTGGACCGGGTCGTAGCTGTGGATCTGGACCCGGCGCAGGTTCGCGCCGCGATCCCGGAGGCGGCCCGGGAGCGGGTCACGGTGGACTCGGCGGACGCCACGCAGGAGTCGGCGATCCGCCGCGTGCTCGCGGACCACCGCCCGGACGTCGTCATCGGGATGCTGCCGCCGGCTTTTGGCCCGGCCATGGCCCGGCTGGCCCTGGAGGCGGGGGCCCATTACGTGTGCACCAGCTACACCGGCGAACTGATCCACCTGGACGCCATGGCCCGGGAGCGGGGGCTGGCCGTGCTGCCCGAACTGGGCATGGACCCGGGCATCGACCTGGTGCTGGCCCAGCTGGCGGTCTCCGAGCTGGACGAGGTTGTCGGGCTGGAGGTGTTCGGCGGCGGCCTGCCCGAGCCGGCCTGTGCCGGCGACAACCCGCTGCACTACAAGGTGACGTGGACCTTCCAGGGGGTGCTCAACGCCTACGTGCGGCCGGCCCGCCTGCTGCACGAGGGCCGGGAACAGGCCATCGAGCCCACCGAGATCTTCCACCCGGATCACACGCGCTACGAGGAGGTGCCAGGGCTCGGCCGCCTGGAGGTCTACCCCAACGGCGACGCCGTGGCCTTCATCGAGCGCTTCGAGCTGGGCCCTGCCCTGCAGGAGATGGGCCGCTACTCCCTGCGCTGGCCCGGCCATTGCGCCCTGTGGTACCCGCTGGTGCAGCTGGGCCTGCTCAACGACGAGCCGGTGGAGGGCTGCGGCGGCCTCACCGCCCGGGAGCTGCTGGCGCGGCAGCTGGAACCCCAGCTCCAGCTGGGTGAACGGGAGCGGGACGTCATCGCCCTGCGGGTCCGCGCCTGGGGCCGGCGGGACGGCCAGCCGGCCGAGTCCGTGTACGACGTGGTGGACTATCGGGATCTAGACACGGGCCTGTACGCCATGAACCGCACCGTGGGTTATCCCGCCGCCATCGGGGCCCGGATGTTGCTGGACGGGACCATCCCCGCCCGCGGCGTGCTGTCCCCGGCCCGGAACGTGCCACCGGGGGCGTTCATCGAGGCGCTTCAGGCGCGGGGGATCGGGGTGACTCGGCGGTAGGTCCGAGCTCTGTGGCTGTCCCCAGCCGCAGCACAAGGCCGGTGTGTGGGTACATCTGATCCTCACGTTCAGGGCGATAGAAATACAGCCCGCACTCCACGATGAACGAACGCTTCTGCTCGGGGGACAGCAGCAACCCCAGCCGCACCTCGAACAGGTGGGACGCCAGCGTCGCTCCACGGCATTGTGTGGAGGCGGTCGAGTGCACCGTGCTGGCCAGCACCACCCAGTGATTCTCGTAGCGGAAGCGGCCCAGCATGGCGGGCTTGCCCGGCTCGGGCTGGATGGCGACCAGGCTGTCCAGGCGGGCCACGGTCACGGCTGGGTTCTCGGTGCGGCGGATATCACTCTCCCACAGCCCGCCATGGTCGACGACATTGCCCGGTACGGAGCGCATGCCGCCGGCGGCCACCAACTCGAAACGCAGCGGACCGCCCACCGGTATCGGGGCCAGCCGAAGCCCGGCCAAAGCCGCCCATTCCGGATCGGCTGTTGGTGTCATCCCGAGCCGCAGGCCGAACCTGGCTTCGACGTGCAGATCCAACCCGCCGAGGAGCCCAAAGACCAGGCGGGAGCCTACACCGGGCCGCGTCACGGGGGCCGGAATGAGGGCCTCCGCTTCGTGGGCCAGGTGATGCAGGACGACAACAAGCCCCACCTGACCCGGGTCCGCGGCGCTGGTCACGGCTACCCCCGACTGCGCCTGGCAGCGCCCCGGGAGGATAAGCAGAAGCCACAGCAGCCCGAAGAGGGACGGGTGGAGTCGAATGGCGGCACCCATCACGGGAGCCCCTGACAGAGCGGGCCCCTGTGGTCGTCGTTGGGGCAAGGTCGCAGCTCATGGGAGCTATCCCAGTGCACGGTGCTACCCAGGTCGATCACGCCGTACGGTTCCCACCAGTCTTCGAACTCCTCGTCCGCCTCGTCGTCGCGGAACACGGACAGGTGGAACGTCGAGGTCCATCACCACGGTGTAGACATGCCAGATGGGATCGGGGGGTGGGGGCGGCTCCTCGGGTTCCTCGCATTCGGCGATCCCACCGACGCCACCCTCGTCGTCGATGCTCCGGCAGACCCTGCAACCCGGGGCCAGCACCAAGCACGCGAACAGACCTGGTAGCGATAGGCGGAGTGCGTGGCTCACAGTCGAGGTCATGACGATCGAGAGCCTACCGAATCTCCGGGAGGCCGGGCGCGGGGACATTTCGGCCCGGTTCCGTCCGTGGACCACCTGGACAAGCTTTCTACCCGTCGGTAGATTGAGTTCCATCCCCAGGGAGGTCCCATGATCAAACGCGCACACGCTGCGCTGAAGCTGGCTGGATGGATGGCGGCGTTGCTGCTCACCGGCTGCCTGGACGACACGGCCGTGATGATGCTGGAACCCGACCCGGCGGCCACCGGGGAGGAGGGCCTGCGGGGCCCTCACGGCGTCGCGTTGCAGGCCTGCCGGACCCAGGGGCACGTCAGCGATCCCATTCGCTTCGACGTCACCTATCCGGCCCTGTCCGGGGGCGCCCTGGACGACACCGGGGCCCCCTACCCGGCCGTCATGCAGATCCACGGCGGCGCGGTGGAGCCGGAGCGCTACCAGTGGCTGGCGACCCACACCGCCTCGCGGGGATACGTGGTCATCGCCCCCCACCACAGCCTGAACCTGGCGATCTTCGAGTCGGACAACGGCTCGCTGGCCCTCGACGACGTGCTGCGGCGCGCGGACGACGACGGCGACACCCTCGCCGGCGCCATCGACTCCGACGGACCCATGGCCGCCACCGGCCACTCCCTTGGGGGCGTGGTGGCCTCCATGCGCTGGGTCGCCGACGATCGCATCGGGGCGCTGGCCATGTTCGCCGGCTACCCCCCCGCCGGCACGGACGTGGAGTCCATGGCCGGCCACCCGTCGCTGATGCTCACCGGCAGCGTGGACCAGGTAGAGCCCGCGGTGTTCGCCGAGGAGTACGAGCGCTTCGGGGAGCCCCGGTGGTTCGGGGTCATCGACGGCATGAACCACTACGACTGGACCGACGACGCCACCGAAGGTGAGCTGGCGGATGACGGCACGTCCACCCGCCCGGCCGAGGAGTCGCGGGTGGACGCCCTGCGGGTGTTCGACACCTGGCTCGACGCCCACCTGTTCGGTGACTCGGACGCCGAGGCCCGCCTGGCCGCCGGCGGCTTCCCCGGCGTGTCGGAGGAGCCATGATCGCCCGCGCCGTATGGATGGTGGCCGCGCTGGCCCTGAGCCTGACGCTGGCTACCCCCCGGACCGCCGCGGCCGACCCGCTGGCGTTGCGCCACGGGCAGCCGGAGCGCGGCGTGATCGTGGAGGGCGGCTGGCCCTCGGTGAGCGCCGGTGTGTGGCTCAAGCCGCGGCTGGGGCTGGCGCTGGACTGGCGTCTCCCCGCCGCCGCCGCCGGCCTGTCCATCGGCACCCGCCGCACCCTGGCCGACGGCCCGCGCCACGGCGGCGTGGACCTGTTCGTGGCCGGCGGGGTGCTGGTGCCGTTCATCGAGCCGGGGGTGGCCCTGACCGCCACCCCGGCGATCCAGGCCGGCCACCGCGGCGGCATCGCCCACGTCACCATCGGGCTGGCGGCCCCCATCGAGGCGCGCCTGGCCCCCGAACCCCAGCTGCGCCTGCCGCTGCTGCTGGAGCTGCGCCTGGGGTTCAACCTCGGGCCGTTGTGGCTGGGGCTGCGGGGCGGCCTCGGTGCGGCGCTCAACACCGGGGGGGCGGGGACCATCCTGGCTCACTGGTCTGTGTGGGTCCGGGTCCCGGTGGCCGACCCCATCGGTCCCCGATAAACTCGGAGCGACCCGTCAGGTGGTCGTGCTCGAAGATCCGATAGCGGCCCGGAACTGGGCCCCGGCGGAATACCCCACCGAGCATGACGGTTTACGCGAGTGGGCCGATATTGAAGGGCACGCACGGTAGGACCATGGAAGCAACGAACGATAGATGGGCCGGCAAGGCGCGGGCCATCGGCGACGCGCTGGCCGGCGTGATCCGCGGCAAGCGGGACAAACTGGAGCTGGTGACGCTGGCGGTGATGGCCGGGGGGCACGTGCTCATCGAGGATATCCCTGGGGTGGGCAAGACGACCCTGGCGCGGGCCATGGCCGGGGCGGTGGACGGATCGTTCAGGCGCATCCAGTTCACCCCGGACCTGCTGCCCACGGATATCACCGGCGTGAACGTCTTCCGCCCCCAGGACGGCAGCTTCTACTTCAAGGAGGGGCCGCTGTTCGCCAACTTCGTCCTGGCCGACGAGATCAACCGCGCCTCACCCCGCACCCAGTCGGCTCTGCTGGAGGCCATGAGCGAGGGGCAGGTCACCGTGGACGGCACCTCTCACGCGCTGCCCGAGCCGTTCGCCGTGCTGGCGACCCAAAACCCCGTGGAGTACCACGGCACCTATCCCCTGCCCGAGGCCCAGCTCGACCGCTTCATGGTCCAGCTGGCCCTGGGGTACCCGCCGGCGGACGACGAGCGGGAGCTGGTGGTCCAACGGACGCGGGAGGATCCGGTGGACGCGATGGAGGCCGCGACCACCCTCGAAGACCTGGAGCAGCTCAGGCGGGCGGTGGACGCCGTCCAGCTGGAGTCCTCGGTGGCGGACTACCTGTTCCGCATCGTCGTGGCCAGCCGGGAGCACCCCCAGCTGCAGATCGGCGTGTCGCCGCGGGGGACCCTGCTCTTCGGGCGCATCGCCCGGGCCCGCAGCCTCAGCCAGGGCCGGGACTACGTCCTGCCCGAGGACGTCAAGGAGCTGGCGAACCCGGCCCTGGCCCACCGGGTGATGCTGGACACCAAGGCCAAGTACGAGGGGATCCAGCGGTCCGACGTCATCGGGCAAATCCTCGACGACACCCCGGTACCGCGCTGATGGCCGAGCGTCGCTGGCGGTTCGGGCTGCCGTCCAACCGCCAGTGGTCGTTCTTCATGCCCGCCGACGAGCACTTCTTCATCCGCTGGCTCAACACCCGCTACCGCCAGCGGCTCACGACGCTGGGCAAGGCGGTGTTCTGGACCGCGGGGCTGGGGGTCATCTTCGCCGCGCCCGGGACCCAGACAGCCGCCTACCTGGTGCTGTGCGTGGCGGTGGGTGTGATGGCCACGGCGGCGGTGATGAGCTACCTGCTGCGGCCCCGGGTTGAGGCCCGCCGGCTGCTCCCGCCCCCGCCGTCGGCGGGCCAGCGTATGACCTACCGGGTGCGTATGACCAACCGCGGCTCAAGCCCGGCCCGCGCCCTACACCTGGCAGAGACCACGCTGCCGCTGGGACTGAGCGTGGTGGACGAGGAGGACGGCGGAGCGGCGGCGGTGGAGCGGCTGGACCCCGGTGAAGAGCGGACCGTGACGCTGTCGCTGCGCTGCCCCGAGCGGGGGGCCTTCGACCTGGGCCCGCTGCACGTGGGCACCTCGTTCCCGTCCGGGCTGGCGCGCTGGCCGCGGCCGGCAGGATCGTCCGAGCGGCTGCTGGTCTACCCGCGCTTCGTGACCCAGCACGAGTTCGAGCTGCCGGTGGGGCGGCGCTACCAGCCCGGGGGGATCTCCGTCAGCTCGGAGGTCGGGGACGCGGGGGAGTTCTTCGGCACGCGGGAATACCGGGACGGGGACCGGGTGCGGGACATCCACTGGGCGTCGTACGCCCGTTCGGGGCGCCTGATCGTCAAGGAATACCGAGAGGAGTACTTCGTCCGCGTGGGGTTGGTGCTGGACACCGAGCTGCCGCGGCGCCACGACCCCGCCTCCTTCGAGGGCCGCGTCTCCCTGGCCGCGGGGATCGCCGACGCCCTGGCCCGCCGGGACCACATCATCGACCTCTTCGCCGCCGGGGAGACGCTGTACCACCTGCAGGCCGGCCGGGCCCTGGCGAGGCTGGACAACGTGCTGGACCTGCTGGCCTGCGTCGAGTCGGTGGCGCCGGTGGACTTCTCCGTGGTGGAGTCCCGGTTGGTGCAGGAGGCCCAGCAGCTGTCGTCCATCGTGTTCTTGCTGTGGGACTGGGACGAGAGCCGGGCCCGCACCGTCCGGCGATTGCGGGAGACCGGGACCGGCGTGCGGCCCATCGTGGTGCGGGACGAGCCGCCGACCCTCCCCCTGGAGGGGGGCGTGGTGGCCGTCCCCGCCCGCACCTTCGGGGACCCGACGAGGGCCCAGGAGCTGTTGCGATGAGCCGCGTCCACGGGTTGGTGATCCTGCTGGCCGCCTGGGGCTACTACGGGTGGGCCCAGGGCGATCCCGTCCTGCCCGCGGTGACCGGCGCGGCGGCCCTGCTGGGGATCACGCCGTGGGCGAGGCCCTTGCGGGCGGGGCTGGCCCACGGGCTGGAGGGGTCCTCCGGGCGGCGTCTGGCCGCCGTGGGATGCCTGCTGCTGGGGCTGCCCTGGCGGGCGCTGGTATTCCCGCCCCCCGCCGCCGAGATGATCTCCGTGCTGACCGTCGTCGCCGCCCTGCAGTCGGCCCTGCTCCCGGTGGGCTGTGGCGTGCTGCTGGGGTGGCCGGCCGCGAGCCGGGAGCGGATGGTGCTGCTGGTCGCCTGGGCCACGGTGGCCGTCTCATCCAACGTCGTGTCCACCGTGCCCATCGGGGCCGGCCTGGGCCTGTTCGTGTTGCTCAACCTGGCCCTGGTCCTGCGGCGCTGGTGGCTCAGCGGCGTCCACCGCGACGGGCGTGCCATGGCCATCGTGGCGTCCTTCGTGGGGGTCTCGCTCCTGGGCGCAGCGGGGCTGGTCGTCGCCGTGCGGGGGACCGAGCGCCTCGCCGACGATCTGCTGATGGGGGCCAACGTGCCCTTCCCCGCGCGGATCCAGAGCCCGTTCCTGATCGTCGGCGGCCCGGATCCCAGCGGCTTGGACCACAAACCGGTGCTGGAGTTGCAGGCCACGGCCGGGCCGCCGGTGTACCTGCGGACCCAGGTCTTCAGCGAGTACCACAACGGCGTCTGGCGGGCCTCCCCCGCGGATGGCGAACGCCCCCTGGCCGAACCGCAGGAGTGCGAGCGGATGGCCCTGAAGATGGTGCTCTTCGAGCCCTTCAGCGGCGTGCTGCCCGCCCCCGCCGGGACCACCCACGCGCCGCTGGAGGCCTGGGCCGACGAGTACGACCTGGTCCACCGCGAAGGGCACACCCGCCTGGCCGGGGTCTGCTTCGATCCCGCCGCCGGATCCCCGGCACCGGCCCTGGACGAGCTTCCAGCTCTGACCGAGGTCCCCGAGAGCCTGCGCGCCGTGCTCACGCCTCTGGTGGACGACATCGTCGGCCCCGATGAGGCCCCTGCCGCGGTCGCCGCGGCCGTCCAGAGCCACTTCCGCCGGGAATACCAGTACTCGCTGACCCCCGATCTACCCCAGGGCGAGCGGGCGCTGGAGGTGTTCCTCACCGAGCGCCGGGCCGCGTATTGCGTCTACTTCGCCTCGGCCACGGCCCTGATGTTGCGCGTCCGCGGCATCCCCGCGCGGGTGGTGGGTGGCTTCCTGGCCCAGGAGACCGAGGGCCCGCGGGGGGACCGGATGGTGGTGCGCATCCGGGACGCCCACGCCTGGGCCGAGGCCTACCTCCCCGTCGATCCGGCAGCGCCGCAGGGCGAACGGGCCTGGGTCCGGGTGGACGCCACCCCGGCGGATGCACGGATGGATACCCGAGGGCCGACGGGGGCGCTGCGGGCCCTGGGCGACCGCATCTCCCGCGCCGTCCGCCGGATGGCCGCCGAGGCCCGGGAAGGGAACCTGGCTGGGGTCCTGTGGCGGCTGCTGAGGCCATGGTTGCTCGCCGCCGCTGTCATCGGAGCGTGCGTGGTGATCTGGCGGCGTGTCCGCAGGCGGTCCTTGCGGCGCCGGGCGTCGTCGTCGTGGGCGCCCGAGCATGGGCCGCTCCAGGACCTCTACGACCGCTTCGATGCCGCCGTCGCCACCGCCCCGCCGAGGCACGCCAGCGAGACCGACGCCGAGCTCGTGCGCCGGTTGCGGGGCCGGTCCGAGCTCACGCCGCAGGCTCATGAACAGATCTCCGCCTTCCTGGATCTCTACCGGCAAGCGCGCTTCCGGGATCCGGCGGGCGCGCCGGAGGCGGAGCTGGTGAAGGTGCTCGAGCGGCTGGAGGACGCGGTGCGGGAGCCGCAGCCGGACGCGGACGGCCCGTGACGGGTCGATCGTCGGCCAAAAACCGTCACGCCGGCGGAGGTGTCCACACGTAAAGCATCGAAGGAGTCATCCATCGATGCGTTATCCCCGCTACTCAATCGTCATTTTTTGTTTCTTGTTCACCGTGCTCGCCTGCAAGGACGAGGATCCGGACGACCCCGCCGAGCTGCCGCCATCGGTGACCGTGCACCACGATCCGCTGGGCCTCACCGAACTCTCCGTCGAGGCGCTGTTATGGTGCCCGGGCTGGCTCGCCGATGACCTGGCCATCAGCCTGGCCAAGCAGGGAGAGGACCGTCAGAACGACCTGGCCCGTCTCATCGTCGATGCCGACGACGTCTACCTGATCGACGAGATCGCCTTCGGTATCGCCCACACCAGCCCCGAGGTGCTGGGCCACGGCCTGTTCTTCCCCGAGCTGCTACGTGCCAACGCGGAGCTGATCTACGCCTACGACCCAGCCCTGGACTATGTCGAGCTGTTGGATGTGGGGGAGCCCGGCGTGGATCTGGACTACTACACCACCACCCGCTACCGGTTCGAGGACCAGGACGGCGTGGTCGGCGAGGAGACCATCGACCGGGAGATCTACTACTGGTACGTGGTCCACCCCCGGCTGGAGGACGAGTGGCCGCTGTACCTGGACGCCTGGGAGTCGGAGGACGGCGTGGAGCCGGGGGATGGCCTGCTGTGGCGTGAATTCCTGTGGGACCGGGCCGACGACAACTGCCCCGCCGGCCGCACCTGCCCCCTGCTGCGGGACGAGCTGGCCGGGGTCCAGGTGGTCAAGGGGCTGGGGGACGAGGGGGACTACGGAGCGGACGCCAACGCCCAGCTTTGGTCGTTCATCCACCAGTCCATCGAGTGGGGCGTCGTCCCCTACCAGAGCCGGCCCGTCCAGCCCAGCCGGATCTACGCCGTGGGCTGCGGCCATTGCGGCGAGCACACGGACCTGCACGTGGCCTCCGCCCGCACCGCGCTGGTGCCGAGCCGCAACGTGGGCGCCTCGGCCAACGACCACACCTGGGGCGAGTGGTGGGCCAACGGCCAGTGGTGGGGTGAGTTCGGCAAGTACGTCAATGGGGTGCGGCGGGACCGCATCGACAATGACTGCGACGGCATCGCCGACGACGCTCTGGACGACACGGACGAGGACGGGGATGGGTTCGGCCTCATCGGCGGCGACTGCAACGATGCGGATCCGGCTGTGTATCCGGGGGCCACCGAGGTCCAAAACGGGTACGACGACGACTGCGACGGCATCGCCGATCCAGGCTCTGCGGATGCCGAGCTGGACGAGGACGGGGACGGCTGGTCCATCGGCGCCGGCGACTGCAATGATCTGGATCCCGAGATCCACCCGGACACCACCGATCCGTACCTGAGCTCGAACCGCCTGTACATGATGCACGAGGCCCGCGGCGACGGCTTCATCAGCCAGGACACCACCGAGGTCTACGGCACGATGTATTCGACGCTGGAGTTCGACATCGCCGACCCGGACGGCCGCCCGGTGGACGGCGCGGTGATCCTGCTATTCGGCACCATGGAGGTCTACGATGAACCCGACGAGCTGGCCTGGGCGGGGCAGATCGTCACCGACCTCGACGGCCACGCCGCCGTCACCGTGGGTGAATACAACCCCTACAAGTACCTGGTGTGGTCATCGCTGGGGAACATGCCCATGTCGGGCAACCCGTACTCCATGGTGGAGTGCACGATCCAGGGGGAGACCTACTCGGCCACCACCACGGTGCCCGAGCACATGCCCGCGCGTGCCGAGGTCCTCGAGGCGGATCTGACTGGTACTGCCGAGGCCGACGCAAGCCTGGAGGTCCTCTTCGAGGTGGAGAGCTACCGCGTCTCGGAGGAGGGCATCTACGAAGGATCATTCTCGTGGGAACGGGACGGCGGACGGGTGGACGTGTACCTGGTGGATGGGGAGAACCTGGCCCGATTCGAGGACGGGGATCCGTTCGAGTCCCAGATCGCGCTCGTGGACGAGACCACCGGTAGTTTTGTGCAGGACCTGCCGCTGGACCGCAGCTGGTACCTGCTGCTGGCCAATCCCACGGCGCTCAACTCCACCATGGTGGGATCGCTGTCGGTCCGCGTCTCGGCCCTGGGAGAGACGGCGTGGGACGGGGAACCGGCCTCGCCCATGCCACGCTTCCAGATCCCCCCGGGGGAGTACCTGGCCCTGGAGATCTCCAAGTAGCCACGCTCCCGCACCCCCAACGACGCCACCAGCAGCCACCCGAGCCGGTAAGATGTTGCCCGAGGTCGAAGCCGCGCAACGCTTCGAGCAGGAGGAGTCCCCATGGTCCGACCCCCACCGGTGCTAAAGACGTTCGTGATCATGGCGTGCGTATCGCTGGCGGCCGCCGCCACGACCGCCCGCGCCGACGACTGGTACGTAGAAGCCGGCGCCGCAGCGGGAGGCGACGGCAGCGCCGCCAGCCCCTTCGACGCCCTTCAAGACGGCCTGGACGCCGCCCAACCCGGGGACACCGTGCACGTGGCCGACGGGGCCTACACCGCCATCGAGACGGTCCGCGACGGTGAGGACAGCGCCCGCATCACGGTGGCCGCCGACACCCCCCGCGGCGCCGTCGTCGAATCCGCCGGCAGCCGCACCCTGCGCGCCCAGCACAGCCACCACACCTTCGAGGGGCTCGTCTTCGATGGCGGGTATGCCGACGCCGACTGCGTCACCACCTCCGGCGCGGATCACATCGAGCTGCTGGACGTGGAGGTACGCCGCTGCGGCAACGACTGCGTCGATCTGCGCGACGTCACCGATGCACTCATCGAGGGCAGCGAGATCCACCATTGCATCCGGTTCGACGGCGACGAGATCCACGACTCCCACGGCGTGACCGGGGACTCGGTGTTCGAGCTGACCGTGCGGGACACCGAGATCTACCTGGTCACCGGCGACGCCTGGCAGCTGTCCCCCAACCGCGATCCCTGGGGCGGCGTGCTCATCGAGGGCTGCCAGCTGTGGAGCGGGCCGCTGGACGTGGACGCCAACGGGGTCAGCGCCGGCACCCCCATCGGCGAGAACGCCGTGGACACCAAGGTGGATGACGGGGACTCGCCGGACCTCACCGTACGCGACGTGGAGACCTGGGGCTGGCGGGACTACATCACCAACCAGGCCGCGTTCAACCTCAAGGAGGAGGTGGTGGCGGTCGTCGATCGGGTCACCGTGTGGGACGCCGAGATCGCCTTCAGGTTGCGCCACCCCTCCACCGTGGTGGTGAGCAACGCCGTGATCCACGACGTGGACAAGGCCTTCCGCCTCGAAGACGGCCTGGAGGGGGCGCGCCTGCTGGCCTCCACCGTCGGCGATGGGGTGGTAATGGCCTTCGAGGACGCCGGCGGCGAGCCGGTGGATCTGGAGGTACGCAACCTGCTGTTCGCCGCCGCCGCCGTCCCGGACGAGGCGGCCGCCGTGGCCTCTAATCTGGCCGTGGGGGAGGAGGTCTTCGTCGACGCCGGCGGACGGGACTACCACCTGCTGCCCAGCAGCGCGCCGGTGGACGCCGGTGAAACCCTCGCCGACGTGGCCGAAGACCGGGACGGGTGGGCCCGCCCGGAGGGATCCGCCCACGACGTGGGGGCCTACGAATGGCACGAGGAGACGGGGGACGACGACGATGCCGCGGACGATGACGATGCCGCGGACGACGACGACGTGGTGGCAGGGGATGACGACGACGGCGCTGGAGGCTGTGATTGCCGGATCGCGGGCGGCGGCGGGGGCGGCGCGACCGTCACAACGACGATGTTGTTGTTGTTGCTGTTTGCCGCCGCGCGGATCAGCACCCCGTGGCGATCCGCCGGACGACGGCCGACTTGTCCACGTCGATGACGACCAGCCCGATTGAGTTGGCGACAGCGAGCCGGCGGCCGTCGGGGGAAAACGACGCCGCGGTGGCCACCAACGGCAGCCGGAAACACACCTCGCCGTCCACACTCACGCCGCCGTTGGCGTCCAGCACCCGCCACAGCTCGTCCGGGCCCCGGGCGATGGCCACGGCGCCGCTCTCCTCGTACTCCGGGTCCTCCTCATCGCCGTCGCAGAGATCCTGCACCGTCAACACGGGCGCCGACTGACCGAGGAGATCCATCTCGCTGAGGAACAGGTGGCACTGGGCCGTCTGCGCGCACATCACCGCGCCGTCGCCGGGGTCGCTGCTGACCCAGATGAAGCGGTGGTCCGGGGTGCGGGTGATCTCCTGGGCGCGATCGCCGGAGGTGTCCTCCTCCACCTCGGCGGTGCGGCGGCGGTGCCAGTCGCACAACCACGCCTCCTCGGGCTGGTCCTTCTCCACGAAGGTGGCGGGCAGGTCAGCGGGGTATTCGCGAAGCCAGCGGCCGTCGGACAGCTCCAGGATCGCCGCGCCGGCCAGGCGCCCCTCCCAGTCCGCGCGGCCGTATGGATCCCCGAACAAGGCCCTCTCGCCCACGGCGCCGAACAGGACGTAGGGGGTGGATTGGCCACGCCAGCCCACTTCCCCGCTGGCGATGTCCAGCAGCTGCAGGGTGCTGTCCCGCTGTACAAGCAGTCGGTCGGGGCCCACGAAGCACAGGCCGTGGGGGGCGTCGTCCCCATCGTCCGGGTCCAAACTGGGGGGCACGCCGCCCAGCTTGAGCGGGGCGTCCGGGTCCACCGCAGGCGGCTCCTCCGGCTCGAATCCCGGCGGGCACATCGAGCTATCGTCATCTTCGTCCATGGGTGACCACATGGAATCCGGATCCGGACGGCGGCGGGGGTGATCTGCCGGGAGCGCCAGCATCTCGAGCACGTCTTCGAAGCTCCGCTGTAGCTTGCGCACTTCGAAGGCCAGGATGATGGGCGGCGCCTCCAGCTCCAGCAGCCGCGCGAGGCGGTTGTTGCGGTTCACCAGCGTCCGCAGCACCTGGTTGTCCGGACCGGTGATGGTCGGCCCCGCCGGGGCCCAGCGGCCGGCGGCGGGCAGGGTGACGTCGGTGAGCGGCCGGTCGGCGGGAGGCGGCACTGGGAGCTGGCCCACCGTCCACGCTCGCTGGCCGCCGCGAGCCTCCGCGGCCCGGGCCACCGCTTCGGGCCCGCTGGCCTCCCAGTCGTCGTACGTCTCCTCGTCGGGGATCACCTCACCCCCGGAGCCCACCCGCGCCTCCAGCCCGTACACCGACCGCAGCTCCGCCTCGCTCCAGCCCAGCAGCGCCGTCAGCTCCGGGATCAGCGCCGGGTGCAGCATGGGCCAGGCCAGCTCCACGTGGGCCCAGCGGGTGGCCCGCATCGACGCCGGCCCGATGGGCACCCCGCACTTGCGGCAGGTGGTCCCCCGCTGGGATGGGTCAGCCTTCACGTAGCCGCACAGGCAGGTGTCGTCCTCCAGCGGACCGAACAGCTGGGCGCTGAGCAGCCCGCCCCGCTCCGGCTTGCCCCGGGAGGTCAGCAGCTCGGCCCGGGTGATCTCCCCGGCGGTGACCTCTCTGAGGTGCTCGATGGCACCGGCGATGGCGTCGCGGGCACTGGGCTCGCGGTCAGGTCGGAAGAACGGTTCAAGGACACTTCGATCGGGTTGAGTAGGGCTCAATGGAGTGCTCCTCGTGGGCCGGCCCCTCGCCCGGCTTGCGTGTGAACACAGGGATGGTACGGGCTATTCCAGGGGACGTGGAGGGAGTTTCTTATGTTCTTATGAGCGTCCCTTTTTCTGTCACGCCGGCCACCGAGCGGCCAACGATCCTGGCGCGGAGCCGTTGGTTTTCTTGGTAGAATGGGCTCTGGGGTGCGGTTTCCCACAAGAAGTCGGTCAAGCAACCGGCACCCACGACCGATGAGAACCATCGGGATTCGTTCGATCTAGACGTGGTGAACAGGATGTTGACCTCTCTACCGGATATTCGCCCTCACGCCCCAGTCACGGGTTTACCGTGGTGGCGCTCCATGCTGCCCGTATGGGTCTCCCTGTTGCTGATCTGTGGGGCCAACGCCGCCCACGCCCTGGACTCCGATTACGACGGCCTGGACGACGCCGACGAGGCCGCCCTGGGCACGGATCCCGACGACGTGGACACGGACGGGGACCACCTGACCGACTACTGGGAGGTCCAGGGGGGCACGGACCCGCTGGCCGCCGACAGCGACGGCGACGGCCTGGACGACTACGCCGAGCTGCTGGTTTGGAGCACGGACCCGTGGGTCGCCGACACGGACGGTGGCCACACGGTGGACGGGGTGGAGGTCTACCTCGATCACACCGATCCCCTGGGCCCGGCAGACGACCGGGAGGACAGCGACGGCGACGGCCTCTACGACGTCCTTGAGGAGCAGCTGGGGACCAGCTGGTTGGACACGGACTCGGACGGCGACTACCTCGACGACGGGGAGGAGGACGCCGACCACGACGGAGCCTACGAGCCGGCGGACGGCGAGACCGACCCCCTGGACCCGGACACGGACGGCGATGGCCTGCTCGACGGCCTCGAAGCCCTGCTGAACACCGATCCCCACGACGGGGACACGGACGGCGATGGCCTGAGCGACTTCGACGAGTACACCTACCAAAATGACCCGAATCCGGACGTCAACTGCCTCGACCCGACCCTCGCCGACTCGGACTACGACTCCCTGGACGACGGCTGGGAGATGGGCGCCGGATCCGTGCCCTGCCTACCCGACGGCGACGGCGACGGCGTCTATGACCCCGTGGAGATCTCGGACGGTACCGATTACGCCGATCCCGGCGATGTGCTGCCGGACTACGACGGAGACGGGCTCAGCGACAGCTACGAGACGCTCATCTCGTCCACCGAACCGCTGGAGGCGGATACGGACGGCGACGGCCTGGACGACGGGGAGGAGGTCCTGCCCCTGGCGGATCGCATCGTCACCCTGCCCCTGGACGCAGACACGGACGACGACGGGCTGCTGGACGGCAACGAGGGGGGCAGCCTGATCGGCCCGAACGCGTTCAACACCAGCGCCATCGACCCGGACAGCGACGGCGACGCCCTGTTCGACGGCCTGGAGCTCGGCCTGGCCTCCCCCCAGATCTCCCCAGCCGATCCGGACGGAACCGACCCGGGCACGTTCCAGGCCGACGGCGACCCCGCCAGCACCACGGCCCCGGACCTGGCGGACACGGATCTGGACTCCCTGGCGGACGGGATCGAGGACGCAGACGCGGACGGAACCCGGGACAACGACGAGACCGACCCCACCCTCCACGACACGGACGCCGACGGCATGGACGACGGCTGGGAGGTCACCTACTCCTCACCCGGGGCGTGTGATCCCGGTGTGGCGCACCTCATGGATCCGCTGGACGGCACCGACTCCTCGCCCGACTTCGACGGGGACGTCCTGACCAACCTCGACGAGTACCTGCTGGATCCATCCACCAGCCCCTGTGACGCAGACACGGACGACGACGGGCTGACGGACGGCACCGAAGTGGCCGGTCAATACAGCACGGGGGGATCCGACCCCACCCGGCCGGACTCGGACGGCGACGGGTTGCCCGACGGGCTGGAGGATCAGGATCAAGACGGGATCTGGGACATCGGCACGGAGACCGATCCGCTGACCGTCGATTCGGACGGCGACGGCCTGTTCGACGGGGAGGAGGACTGGAACGGAGACGGGATCGTGGACCCGGGGGAGACGGATCCGCGGGAACGGGACACGGACGGCGACGGGCTCTCCGACGGGGAGGAGGCCTACACCTTCGGTACGGACCCACTGAGCGTGGACACGGACGGGGATGGGCTGCTCGACGGCCTGGAGCTGGGGCTGGTGGACGACGCCCACCCGGGCAGCCAGACCAGCCCGCTGCAGGCGGACACGGACGGGGACGGGCTCCTCGACGGCGTGGAGGACGCCAGCGGCGACGGCGCCGTGGACAGCGGCGAGACCAACCCCCTGTCCACCGACAGCGACGGGGACCGGCTGCTCGACGGCGAGGAGGACATGGACCTGGACGGCCTGTTCGAGCCCGGCGAGGGCGAGACCGATCCCCTGGACCTGGACACGGACGACGGCGGGGTGGACGACGGCACCGAGGTGCTGGACCACTTCACCGATCCCCTTGACCCCACGGACGACGCCACCGCCGATCCCGATGGGGATGGGCTGCTCAACGGCGAGGAGTGGGCGCTCGGGACCGATCCCCTGGATCCGGACAGCGATGACGATTTCATCCACGACGGCGAAGAGGTGGGGGGCGATGCGGCGGCCCCGAGGGACACGGACGGGAACGGGACCATCGACGCGCTGGACGGCGACTCCGACGGGGATCAGCGGTCGGATCTGGAGGAGGCCGGCGACGAGGACCTGGCCACCCCGGCCGTGGACACGGACGGGGACGGGCTGCCGGACTACCGGGATCTGGACTCGGACGACGGCGGCGTGCCGGACGAGACCGAGGTCACCTCCCACGACACCGACCCCCTCGATCCGTCGGACGATGGCCGGGGCTGGTTCGAGGATGATGCCCGCGTCACCGGCGGACATTGCAGCTGCACCAGCGGCGCCCGGCGCACCGGGGCCGGGAATCCGGGCTGGCTGGTGCTCCTGGGATGGCTACTGGCCCGCCGGCTGCGACAGCGAGGTGGCCGATGAGCACCGGGCTGCGGGTGATGCTCTGCGCCGCCGCGCTGCTGGTGATGGCGCCGGCGTTCGCCGAAGAACACCCGGACGCCCGCTCCACCTCCATCGACGCCAACCCCTACCACCTGGACCTGGGGGGGCTCGGCGCCCTCTCCACCGGCTCGGCCGAGGTCCTGGAGCACCTGGAGCTGCGGGTGTTCGTGGTGGGCCAGCACCTCACCGACCCCATGGGCGTGATGGTGGACGACGAGTGGGAACGCTCGCTGGTGGACAACCGCCAGCAGCTGGACGTGGGGGCTGCCTTCGGCCTGGCCGGGCGGGTCGAGGTGGGGCTGATGTTGCCGGTGGTCGTGCACCAGAAGAGCGAGTACCCCGGGCAGATGCTCGGGCCCACCGCGGACAAGGGGCTGGGCTCGCTGGTGTTCCAGCCCAAGGTGGCGCTCATCCGCCAGGAGCGGGCACCCCTGGGGCTGGCCGTCACCCTGCCGCTGTCCTTCCCCACCGGCGACGAGGACGCCTACATGGGCACGGGGGGATTCACCTTCGAGCCCCGGCTCACCGTCTCGCGGCGCTCCAGCGCGGTGACCCTGGCCGGGAGCTTCGGGTACCTGCTCCAGACCCGCACGGACCTGCTCAACATCGTCGAAGACGACAAGCTGACCGTCCGGGCCGGGATCCACGTCAAGCCGGAGGCGTGGCGGCTGGGCATCGCCCTGGAATACGCCGGCGCCGTGCGGGCGTCCGCGCCGTTCCAGAACCGCGACGAGACCTACGGCGAGCTGGACCTGGGCTTGCAGCTGTACCCGGGCAAGGGCCTGTCCATCACCGGCGGCGCGGGCACCGGGATCGCCCGGGGCGTGCCGGCCCCCACCTTCCGGGCCTTCGTGGGGCTCGCCTGGCAGATCCAGTTCACCTCGGACCGCGACCACGACGGCATCGCCGGCGCCGCCGACGCATGCCCCAGGGAGCCGGAAGACGTGGACGGCTTCGAGGACGCCGACGGGTGCCCCGACCCAGACAACGACGGCGACGGCATCGCCGATGGAGACGACCGGTGCCCCGACGAGGCCGAGGACGCGGATGGCTTCGAGGATACGGACGGATGCCCGGAGCTGGACAACGACGGCGACGGCGTGCCCGACGACAGCGACGCCTGCCCCGAGGAGCTGGAAGACGGCAAGGGGGAGCTGCCCGCTGACGGGTGCCCGGAGCCTGACCAGGACGGGGACGGCGTGCCCGACAGCGACGACCTCTGCCCCGAAGGGATGGAGGACGGCGTGGGAAGCCGCCCCGACGACGGGTGCCCGGAGGAGACCAAGGCCATCTTGACCGAGACGGAGATCCTGATCGTCGACGTGGTCCTGTTCGACACCGACAGCGTCCGGCTGCGCCCCGCCGCCCACTACGTCCTGGACCAGGTGCTGGCCCTGCTGCAGAAACATCCGGCGGTGAAGATACGCCTGGAGGGGCACTGCGACGACGTCGGGGATGCCGGCCACAACCTGCGGCTGTCCCAGGAACGGGCCGATGCCGTGCGCGACTACCTCGTCGGCGCAGGCAGGCCCGAGGACGAACTGCGGAGCCGGCTGGAGACCATCGGCCATGGCGAGGCGAAGCCCACCGGGGACAACAACACCGACGCGGGACGGTTGCTGAACCGACGCGTGGTGTTCACCGTGATCCGTTAGGAACCTCCCCGCGACGGTTCCCCTGCTGCAAGCGGACTCGCTCACAACGGAGGCCACCAAACGACGAATTTACACTAAAATAGTAGGAGTTCATCCGTCGGTTGATTGTGCGATAATCGTCCAGGGGGACGCACAGTGACTCAGGTTCTTGATGGGTTCTTGAACACCACGACGCGCATCACGATCCTGCTGATGGTGTTGTGGTCCCTGGCCATCTCGGGTTCGACGATACTGGACAGGAACAAGACGCAACAGTCGGTCGTGGAGCTGGCCCGGGCCGAAGCCCGCGGCGTCTTCAACAAGGACCTGGCCTATCGCCGCTGGGCCGCCCAGCACGGTGGCGTCTACGTGCCCATCACAGCGGATACGCCGGCGAATCCCCACCTCGATCATGTGGTGGAGCGTGACATCACATTGCCCTCGGGTCGCCCGATGACCCTGATGAACCCCGCCTACATGACCCGCCAGGTCCACGAACTCAGCGCGGCCCAATACGGGTTGCGCGGGCACATCACGAGCCTCAAACCCCTCCGTCCCGAAAACGCGCCGGACGACTGGGAGAAATTGGCGCTGGAGCGCTTCGAGACAGGTCTCGATGAATACAGCGAGATCGGCTTGGTGGAGGGTGAGGCCCACCTGCGACTGATGCGGCCCATGCTCACCGAAGCGGGCTGCCTCAAGTGCCACGCAGACCAAGGGTACGAAGTAGGCGATATCCGGGGCGGTGTGAGTGTATCCGTGCCCATGGCCCCCTACGATCAGGTGGCCCGGGAGCAGCTGACGGGCGCGATGCTGGTTCACGGTGGTATCTGGCTGTTCGGTCTCATCGGGCTGGGTGCTGGCGGGTCGGTCGTGCGCCGCCGGAATCGGGCCCGCCGCAACGCCGAGATCGCCCTGGCCCGCTCGGAGGCCCTGTACGAGGACCTGTTCGACAGCGCCCCCGTGCCCTACTTCACCATGGGTGCCGATGGCCGGATCCTATCCGTCAACAAGGCGGCGGCGGCGTTCACAGGGTACGGCCAGGGCGAGCTGCAGGGCATGCCGATCAAGGATCTCTACGCGGAGGCGTCCTTCACCCGGGCCAAGGAGTTGTTCGAGAAGTTCATTCGCGGGATCCCGAGCACCAATGAGGAGATGACCTACCGGACCAAGGACGGCGAGGAGGTCGTCGGCCTGCTGTCCGTGGCGCCCATCCTCGATGACAAAGACCAGGTCATCCGCAGCCGATCCGTGGTGCTGGACATCACAAACCACAAGCGCCTCGAGGAGCAGCTCCACGCTTCCCAGCGCATGGAAGCCATCGGCCGGCTTGCCGGCGGGGTCGCCCACGACTTCAACAACCTGCTCACCATCATCATCACCTACGCGGAATTCCTCGCCAGTGACGTCCCCGCGCAGGGGCAGCTCAAGGAGGACATCCAGGCCATCGAAGACGCGGCGAACAAGGCCGCACAGCTGACAAGCCAGCTGCTGACCTTCAGCTCCCACCATGCGCAGGACCTGGAGGTGCTTGCGCCGGTCGAGGTCGTCGAGGATCTGACGAAGCTCCTCAAGAGGGTTCTCAGCGAGAGCATCGAGCTGGCGGTCCATCTGCCCGAGGGGATCGGCCTCGTCCGGGCCGATCGAAGCCAGCTGGAACAGATCGTCATAAACCTGGCCGTCAACGCCCGGGACGCCATGCCGGACGGGGGCCACCTGACCATCGAGATGGAAAACATCGATCTGGACGAGGCCTTCTCCCAGGCACACGCCGACGTGACACCCGGCCCCTACGTGATGCTCAGCGTGTCCGACGACGGGGAGGGCATGGACGCCGACACCCGTTCCAAGATCTTCGAGCCGTTCTTCACGACCAAGGAGGTGGGCAAGGGCACGGGGCTGGGGCTCGCTACCGTCTACGGGATCGTCAAGCAAAACGGGGGTGAGATCTGGGTGTACAGCGAGCCGGGCCAGGGTACGACCTTCAAGGTCTGCCTGCCGCTGGTGGACGAGGAAGCCACCGGACGCAAGAGCAGCCTGGGCTCCATCGACGAGATGGGCGGCGACGAGGTCATCTTGCTCGTCGAGGACGAAGACGAGGTCCGCGAGGCGACCCGCCGTACGCTGGCCAAGGCAGGGTACGAGGTGCTGGAAGCGGCCCGCGGTGACGAGGCCCTGGTCATCTGCAACGAACGCGGGGGGACCATCCACCTGTTGCTCACCGACGTGGTCATGCCGGGGATGGGCGGGGCCGAGCTGGCGGCGAGATTCCGCGAAGTGCGTCCCGGCGCGCAGGTCGTCTTCATGTCGGGGTATGCAGCCAACGCCGTCGCCCAACAGGGCGCACTTTCTCCCGACGAGATCCTGCTCAACAAGCCCTTCTCATCCCATACGCTGCTGCAAAAAATCCGCAAGGCACTGGAGGGCGTGGAAGGTCTCTGACCCCCTCGTGCGGGCCGGCTACCGGAGTTCGATCCCCAGGTACTCCCCCGGCGGGATCTGGAAGCGCGTCTCCAGGGTCGGGGCGTCCCCGTCCCACTCGACACCATCCACCGGCTGGGCTGAGACCGTGACCGAGCCCACCATGGTGGTGGACAGGGCGGTGGGGTTGGCCAGCAGCAGGGTCCACGAGCCGGAGTGGGGCAGGTCCAGCTGGTGGGCGCCGTCGGTGACGTCCAGCTCGACGATCTGGGCCTCGAAGTCGTCACCGTCCTCGAAGCGCTCCAGGTTGTCCTCGTCTACCAAGTACAGGTCCAGGCGGCCGCTTTCGTAGTTGACGGAGAACGAGCCGCCGAAGGGGCTGGGGGCGGTGACCCGGTGGCTCTCCACCTCGAACTGCAGGTCCAGGGTCAAGCCCGCCTCGTTGCCGCCGGCCAGGTCGGCCTCGGCCACGTCGAGGCGCGTGGGCATCACGCCGGGCACGTCGTCATCGATGGTGTAGGTCTCGTAGGCCTTCGTGCGGGTGACGCCCTGGTGCAGGTAGTTGCCCACGGGATTGTCGCCGATGGGTGTGTGCAGCTGGTAGCCGTAGGGGTTCTCCTCCCCCACCACCGCCGAGGCGCGGCCGTCCAGGCCGGTGACGAGCATCCCGGTCCAGCCCCACTGGTCCGGATACCCGTATACCTCCCAGGTGCCGAAGAGGTTGATCAGCGCGCCGTCCACCGGTGTGCCCTCTTCGTCGACGACCTCGAACTCCAGCGTGGAGTACAGCGTGCCGTAGAAGACCGTGCGCTCGGTGCCGATGAGGGCGTCGCCGCGGGTGTCGCTGATGATGTACAGCCGGTTGGAGGACATGCCCGGATCGTCCACGTCCGGATGGTAGCCGGAGCTGAGATCGTTGCAGTCGCCGTCGGCCAGGGTCAGGCCGTCGTTGTCCCGATCGTGGTGGGTGAAGCCCTCGTCGGCCACGCCGTCGCAGTTGTCGTCGTAGCCGTTGGCGGTCTCCTCGGCCCAGGGGAAGACGGTGTCGAGGGTGTCGTTGCAGTCGCCGTCGAGGATGGTGATCCCGTCCCCGTCCGCGTCGTCTTCGTTGAGCCCGTCGTCGGCGACGCCGTCGCAGTCGTCGTCGTAGCCGTTGTCCACCACCTCGACGGCGCCGGGGTAGATGGCCGCGTCGAAGTCGTCGCAGTCACCGCCGGCGATGGAGAGGCCGTCCCCGTCGCCGTCCAGCTCGCTGTCGACGAACCCGTCGTCGGCGATGCCGTCGCAGTCGTCGTCGTAGCCGTTTTGCACCTCGGTGGCGCCGGGGTAGATGGCCGCGTCGCCATCGTGGCAGTCGCCGCCGGAGAGGGTCACGCCGTCGCCGTCCTGGTCCTCGTCGTCCAGGGCGTCATCGGCGGTGCCGTCGCAGTCGTTGTCGGCCCGGTCCCGGCGCACGCCGTTGACGTACTTGCCGAACTCCCCCCACCACTGTTCGTCGCCCCACCACTCACCCCAGACGTGGTCGTTGACGAAGGCGCCCACGTTGCGCGCGGGGATCAGCGCGGTACGCGCGCTGGACACGAACAGGTCTTCGTATTCGCCACAGTTGCCGCAGCCCACGGCGTAGATCCGGCAGGGCTGCACCGGGCGCTCGTCCCCGGCGCCCCAGTTGATCGCCGCACCGATGAAACTCCACACCTGGCCGTGGCCGCTTCGTTCGTAGCCCCCCTCGTCCCCCAGCGCCTTGACCACCGGCGTGTCTTGCATGTGGTCCATCAGCTGCGGGCACTCGCGGTCGGCAGGGCACTCCTCGTCCCCCTTGTCCCACAGGAACTCGCGCCAGAAGTAGCCATCCGCCGGATCCGCGCCGTGGCCGGAGATCCAGGCGTCGATGAAGTTGGGCCACTCGTCCTGCAGGCGGGGATGGACCACGTACCAGTAATACATATCGCGGTCGATGGTCTCTTCCACGGCGACGCCGGGCTCGCGCTCCACCAAGTAGGTGGCGGTGGTGTAGTAGTCGTCGTCCACCCCCGGCTCCCCCTCGTCCACCAGCTCGACGTAGTCCAGATCACCGTCGTAGGCATAGATCAGCGTGGCGTTGATCATCAGCAGCTCGGGGAAGAACAGCGAGTCCGACAGGACCTCGGGACTGGTGTGGGCGATGGCGAACCCGATCTCGTCGATGAGGTAGGGGTCCTCCACGTCCACGATCAGCAGGGCCAGGTCGTCCTGCAGCGAGTCTTCGAGCTTGTCGAAGCTGATGATCAGGTCGTCACGCAGCCAGGCGGGCGCCATCGCCACCGCTTCCTCGGCCAGCTCCGTCAGATCGACGGAAGAGTGGCTGACCACCAGCTCCGGTGGAGCGATGCCCGGGTCTTCCCCGTCAGGATCCTCGTCGGCGCAGCCCAGGACGGCGAAGTTCAGCACCAGCAGCGCCAGCGTGACGCGGTTGATGGGGTTGGCAAGGGACCTCGAGAGAGGAAAGTAGCTTTGCATAGCTCGCTCCATGAATGAACGCACGGGTACACGCATTCAGTGGCAACAAACTCCAGAAATGGAGGCCGATTTCTGGTCAATCCCGGACGGGATCCCGCCGGTCACTCATCCGCGTCCACCAGCGTCACCGTGCCCTTGGCCCCATCCACGCGAAGCTGCTGCCCCGTTTGGATGATCTTCGTCGCAGGCCCCACGTTGACCACCGCGGGGATGCCGAACTCCCGCGCCACGATGCTGCCGTGGCTGAGGATGCCGCCCAGGTCCATCACGATGGCGGCGGCGTTGAGGAAGTAGGGGGTCCAGCCCGGGTCGGTGAAGGGGGCGACGAGGATCTCGCCGGGGTACAGCTGGTCCGTGCCGGCCCGCAGGATCACCCGGGCCGGGCCGGTGACCACGCCGGGGCTGACCGCCACGCCGCGTAGCTCGCGGGCATTCGGATCCACGGTCTCGGCGCCATGAACCGACGGATCGAAGCGGCCGATGACCACCGCCGGGACGGTGATATCGAGATTCGCCGCATATTCCTCCCGTCGTACCGTGATTTTATCCATCAGCTCCGGTTCACCCGCCAGGAACGGCCCCAGCTCGTCCAGCCGCAGGAAGAACACCCCGTCCGGATCTTCCAGGGCACCCCGGGCCGCCAGTCGCTCGCCCAGCGCCAGCACGACACGGCGGACCCCGGCCAGCTGGTGCACCATCTGGCTCTTGATGCTCTCGCGGATGGGGCTACAGCTGCGGGTCTTGCGTAGCAGGAAGCCGAAGAACCAACGCTTGAAGGGGTTGCGTAGCTTCCCGCGGGCCTCGGCTTCCGCCTGGGCGCGCTGAGCGGCCAGGGCCTCGAAGCGCCCCTCGAAGTCGTGGCGATCCATGGCGGCCAGGTAGCTGCGGACCTGGTCCAGCTGGTCGTCGGGGCAATCGGACCAGCGGGGGTTGCCCAGCTCCAGCTCCCCCCGGGCGTGGTGGCCGTGGCGGCCCATGAACTCCTGCCAGGCGGCGAGGAACTCCCCGCCGGCCTCCGTGCCCTCGATACGCTCGCGCAGGGCCGCGAAGTCGGTGGACCCGTTCACCGCCGCGGCCAGGCCCTCGTCCCCCTCGGCGAGGACGGCCAGCTGCCACAGGGCCAGCCCTGCGTTGGCGTTGTCGTTATTGCCCAGCCCGGCCAGCAGCCGGGCCGCCAGCGGGTTGCCCTCGTCGCCGAACCACTCGGTGCAGTTGGCGTAGAACGACTGCTCCCACAAGGTGACGATGCCGGTCATCTCGTAGGCCTCGCCGGCGCCCAGCATGGCGTCCACCGCGCCTTGGGCCAGCTCGGCGAGCTGGGCCTCGGACCGCCCGTCCAGATCGGCCTGCTGCAACTCGTCGGCCCGGCGGCTCATGCGCTGCAGCACCTGCTCCCCATCCGCCGGCGAGTAGGTCAGCAGCTGCCACACGAACCCCGGCATCCCCCGCAGCATGCGCCACACGCTGTAGTCCATGTCGGGGATGTCCTGGTCCCGGAACTCGATGCGGTCCAGGGCGGCGGCGGTGTCGTGGCTGCCGCCGAACAGCTCGGTGAGGCTGCGCTTGCGCATGCCCGGGATGCGGCGGATGACCCCCAGCACGGTGTTGAGGTTGGCGTAGGCCCGCCCACCGACCAGGTCGAACAGGGTGTGGCCGGTGAGGTTGGCTCCCATGCGGGTGAGCAGCCCGCCGATGAGCACGTCCACCAGCGGCTTGACCACCGACCAGGTCATGGGGGTGATGACGTCCGGCAGCACCTCGCCGGTGTTGACGTTGCTCCACACCACCCGGTCTGCGGCATCGGCGGAGGGCGGCGGGGGGGCCAGGGTCGTGATGGGCCGCGCCTGGAGCAGGTAAGGCTCCCCGCCGGAGATCGCGAACTCCAGATCCTGGGGGGCGCCGAAGGCCTCCTCGGCGTCGATGGCGCAGCGGGCGAGCCAGGCGGCCTGGTGGTCGGACAGCGTCTCTTCGGTTGCCCGCTCCTCGTCGATGGCGCGCTCGACGACCCCTCCCTTGCCGTCGGGCACCAGCTCCAGCTCCTGCAGCGCCGTATCCCGCTCGGCGAGGATCCCCTCGCCGCGCTCGAAGACGATACGGTCCGGCGCCACCTGCCCGGACACCAGCGCCTCCCCCAGCCCGAAGCACGACTCGATGACCAGCCGATCGGCGTCCCCGGACACCGGATCGACGGTGAAGATCACCCCCGACACCTGGGCCGGGACCAGCTGCTGGACCACCACGGCCATCTTCGCCGCGCCGTGGTCGATGCCGTTGCGGGCGCGGTAGCCGTAGGCGCGATCGGTCCACAGGGAGGCCCAGCAGCGCCTCAGCGCCGCCACCAGCCCCGGGAAGCCCCGCACACCCAGCAAGGTGTCGTGCTGGCCGGCGAAGGACTGGCCCGGCAGATCCTCGGTGGTGGCCGACGAGCGGACGGCGGCCAGGGCCGGCTCCCCGTCCGGGCAACCCCTCAGCTCGTCCCAGGCCCGCTCCAGCGCGGCGGCCAGATCGGCGGCCAGCTCCCCGTCCTCCAGCTCCCGGCGCAGCTCGGCCAGCCGCTGAGGCAGGGCCCCGGCTTCGGCGTCGGCGTCGGCGTCGGCGAGCTGGCCCAGCGCCTCATCGAGGCGGTCCCCCAACACCCCGTCGAGGTGATCGCGGTAGGCCCCAGACGGGACGCAGAACCCGGGGGGCACGGGCAGCCCCAGACGGGCCAGGCGGGCCAGGTTCAGCGCCTTGGCACCCACCCGCTGTTCGTCGGCGTCGGCGAGGTCGTGCAGGGGGAGCAGCGGCGGGGGGATAGCCATGGGCCGATCATCACAGCGGGCCGTCCGCAGGTCAAAATTGGCCGGGGGAAGCGATCCAGATGTCCGCCGCGGTGCCCGGCGGGCGCCCTACCATCGAGGGAACCCAAGGAGGAACCGTATGTTGGATGTTCGGGTAGGACTCGTCTTGATACTCGCCGCGCTGTGGGCCACCGGCTGTGGCACGGCACCGGACCCCGCGGATGATGACGACGATAGCGCCGCCGGGGACGATGTGGAGGCCACGACCTACTTCATCATCACCACGGACGATGTGGTGGAGGGCTCGGCCCAGCTGGTGCCGTTCATCGCCGCCAAGGAGCAGCAGGGCTTCGTGGTGCAGGTGGCGACCGAGCAGGACTGGGGCCCCGGAGACCCGGCGGGCCTGGAGCGGGCGCTGGCCATCCGCAGCTGGCTCGCCGACCAGCTCACCACCGCCGACGATGCGGGCCCCGCCGACGTCTTTGCGCTGCTCATCGGCAGCGCCGATCCGGACCACGGGGACATCCCGATGGTGAACGTCTGGCCCCGCCACGAGCTCCCCGAGGACGACTGCTACGGCTTCCAGCTGGACTGCCGCTCCCACCTCACCGACTTCCTGTACGCCGACCTCAGCGGCAACTGGGATCTGGACGGCGACGGCCGCCACGGCGAGCGGGGCGAGGACGACGGCGACGGCGGCATCGACTTCGACGCCGAGCTGATCGTGGGGCGCATCCCCATGTTCGGGGGCGTGGCCGACGTGGACCGGATCCTGGGCCACAACCTGGCGTACCAGGCCCAGAGCGCCGGGGAGGCAGCCTACCGCCGCAGCTTCCTGCTCCCCGCCGCGTGGTACTACATGGCCATCGACAACACCATGCCCTACGGCAGCGACCTCGACGGCGCCGACATCGCCGAATGGATCGTCGCCAACTTGGTGCAGACGCACGACGACGTCACGGCGACGACGCTGTACGAATCCGATGGCCTGTACCCGTCCTTCCAGGCCCCCGACCTGCCCCTCACCGTCGACAACGTGGTCGAGGCCTGGAACGACGGCCACGGCATGGTCTCCCTCTACGGTCACGGCGACGTGCAGGGGGTGTACCGGATGGTCTGGGACCAGGACACCAATCAAAACGGCGAGGGGGACTTCGGTGAGGTGATCTGGCAGCCGCTGATGACCTCCACGGCCACCGAGGGGCTCACCGGAGAACGGCCGGCGTTCGTGGTGGGCAACGACTGCCTCATCGGGCTGGTGACCGAGGAGGCCAGCCTGGCCTACCAGCTGCTGTGGTCCGGCGGCGCCATCGGCGTCATCGGCTCGACGGGCATCACCCCGGGGGACAACACCGATTTCACGGATCCGGCCAACGAGCTGGACCTGTTCACGTCGGGCACGTCCAACCTGGGCATCCTGTTCTTCGACAACCTGCTGGAGGGGGACGCAGCCGGCATCGCCTACGACACGGCCCGCGACACGGCGGGCTCCTTCGCCACGGTGGAGAACTACACCGGCAAGACGATGCTCAACTACTACGGGGATCCGTCGCTGACGCTGGATCGCTGAGGGGATCAGGGTGCCGGCGGCGGGGCCTCTTCGGTGTAGGGGAACATCTCGAAGTTGCCCAGGTCGATGGTGCCCACGCCGAAGGGCAGCGGATCTTCGGTGACCCAGACGTAGTCGACGCCCTCCGCGGGCGGGCCCTGGCCCTCCGATCCACCCACGACGTACAGCACCACGGCGATGTGATAGTCCCCGACCAGGCTGTCCTGCTCGGACTGGAAGGGCAGCTCCACCCCCACGCCGATGGCCGGGTTCATGACCTGGACGCCGTACCCATCGGGCTCCTCGGCACCCATCGACTCGAAGAAGAACACCGCCAGCATCATCGGCTCGGCGTCGAACTCCTGGGGCACCGTGGCCGTGCCCACGACCAAGTTGGGCTCCGCGTCGTCGTCGTCGCCGGTGTCGTCGTCGTCGCCGGTGTCGTCGTCGTCGCCGGTGTCGTCGTCGTCCGCTGCGTCGTCGTCGTCCGCCGCATCGTCATCGGCCGCATCGTCGTCGTCGGTCGACTCGCATCCGAAGAGCAAGAACAGGCCAGCCAGCAAGGTCAGCAATAGGTGATTTCGCATGGTATTCCCCTTCGGGCGCTAAGATACCACGATGAAACTCGACCAACTCCAGGCAATGGCATTGGCCATCGCGCTCGTGGCCGCAGGTGGGTGCAACAAAGACAAGGACGATGACGACGTCGTCGCGGATGATGACGACGCAGCGGACGACGACGACACCGGCGACGACGACACCGTGGATCCCTGCGACGACGCCCTCTTCGACCAGGTCGTCGCCCGGGCCCAGCTACAGATCGACGAGTGGGACGTGCCGGGCCTGTCTATCGCCGTGGCGGTGGATGGGCAGCTGGCCTGCGCCGAAGGGCTGGGGGTCACCCGCTACGACGACGGTGATCCGGTGACCACCGAGACCGTCTTCCGCTGGGCGTCGGTCTCCAAGATGCACACGGCGGCGGCGATGATGCGCATGGTGGAGGAGGACTTCATCGACCTGCACGCACCGGTGACGGACACCTTCCCCGAGTTCCAGCTCGAGCCACCCTTCGAGGCCGAGGACCTCACCACCCACATGCTGCTGACCCATGGCGCGGCCCTGCCGGATGAGCTGCCCTGGAGCTGCGCCACGGCCGACGGCTTGCTGAGCTACTACTACGCCAACACCTTTGTGCCGCCGCTATATGGCGATCCGGGGGTGTTCTTCAACTACTCCAACTCCGGCTTCAACCTCTCCGGGGCGATGCTCGAGGAGCTCACCGGCCAGTACTTCATCGACCTGATGGACGAGCTGGTGCTGGAGCCGGCGGGGATGACCCACGCGACGTATGACGCCACCGTGGCGGAGGCCACGGAGCACGCCACCGGCACCGAGTGGTGGAACGGCGCGCCCTATCATTACGAGCTGGGTCCCTCCGACTGCTGCCGCTCCCGCCCGGCGGGCTGGCTCCACGGTACCGCCAGCGATTTGATCCACTACGCCGAGATGCACCTCTCCGGCGGGGGGGATGTGCTGTCCGAGGCGTCGGTGCAAGCCATGTGGGATCAGGAGGACACCTACTGGTACCCCGACGGCAGCTACCGGGTGGGCTACGGCCTGTTCAGCTACCCCTACAAGGGCGTGGACGTGGTGATGCACGACGGCTGGGTCACCGGGTTCGTGTCGACGTGGGCCATCGTCCCCGAGCGGGGATTTGCCGTGGCGGTGGTCGCCAACGCAGATTGGGCCGACCCCTACGACATCATGAACGGCGCGATGGACATCTTCCTGGACCTGCCCGATGACCCCGCCCCGGAGTACCTCACTGATCCATCCACCTGGGGCGTCTACGAGGGCACCTACGAGGATCCCTACGTGATGGGCACTGTGGTGGTGTACCGCGACGGCGACCAGCTGTACGCCACCTTCGAGGACCAGGCGGTGCAGGTGGAGCTGTTCCAGTGGGCCGGCGACGCCTTCTCGTACTACATCGACGGCTACTGGGAGTACGTCAACTTCATCTTCGACGGCCAGGAGGTGGCCCAGTACTTCGTCACCCGCCCGGCCGTCGCCATCCGCGCCGAGGACGGTGAGGAGCCGCCGCCACCGGCCATGAGCCCCGGCGAGTTCCGCGGGCAGATGCGCCGCTACGGGCTGAGCAGCCGGCCGAGTTACCCGATGCCTTCGCGCATGTGATTAGGACACCGCCAACCTCCGCACCTCGTCGCCGGGGAGCGGCCCCACCCGCACGTCTGCGACTAGCCCTTCGCGCATCACTACCAGCGACGGCGTGCCCAGGATGCCGAAGGCCCGCGCCGAGGCCATGTCCCGGGAGATATCGACAGCGCGCACGGCCGGGTTGCGCCGTGACAGCTCCTCGATGACGGGGGTCATGGTCTTGCAGGCGCCACACCCAGGGGAGAAGAAGTACAGCAGGCCCGACGACCTCCCGCGCAGCGGCTTGGAGGCCGGCGCGTCAAAGGACTCGATGGCCCGCCCCCGCAGCCGGCTCGCGGCCCGGGAGAGGGCCAGCGAGAGGCCGACGCGCAGGGCGATCAGGCCCCCGGCCATGGCCAACGCGGCAACCCCGATCCATAGGTACCAAGGCATGGGATCACCTCCTCAGGCGGCGCTTGAGCCGATCCTCGCACGACGAGTCGCCCACGAACGCCGGGCAGCTCAGCACGCACTTACAGCAGTCGATGCAGAGCTCCGGGTCCACCGTCGGGGCGCCGAAGCCATGCTGGGACACGGCGTTGGTCGGACAGACCCGGATCGTGGGGCAGGGGTGGTTCTGGGGGCATAGGCTCGCGTTGACCTCGACCATCGTGCTTCTCCTGGCTTCCGGCTCTGGTTCCAAGGAGCCATCAGCTGGAGATAGGGGTGCACGCGGGCACCATCTCGGTCAGAATCGTGCCCACCGTTGTTCGCTCGATGACGGAAAGGGGATCCCATGCAATGGCCCACGCTGTGGAGCGCCGCCGCGCTCGTCCTCCTGCTCGTCACGCCCGTCCACGCCGCCGCGGCCGAAGACGGGCCATCGCCCGAAGCCCTCGCCACCACCTTCGTGGAGCAGCTCGCCGCCGGTGACTTCGACTCGGCCGTGGGACAGTTCGACGCCACCATGGCCGCCGCCATGTCCACGGACCAGCTGGCCATCGTCTGGGGGCAGATCGTCGCCGGCACCGGGGCCTTCAAGGCCGTGGCGGGCACCCGCACGGACAGTGTGCAGGGCTACACCGTGGTCTTCGTCACCTGTGAATTCGACAAGGACACCCTGGACGTCAAGGCGGTCTACAGCGAGGACGACGCCATCGCTGGGCTGTTCTTCGTGCCCACCGTATCGGGGGAGCCCGCACCCTTCGAGGCGGCTCCGTACGTGGACCCGGCCTCCTTCATCGAGCAGGAGGTCCAGGTGACCTGCGGGCGCTGGATCCTGCCGGGCACCCTGACGCTCCCGGTGGCCGAGGGCCCCCACCCGGCGGTGGTGCTGGTCCACGGCTCCGGCCCCCAGGACCGGGACGAGACGATGGGGCCCAACCGCCCCTTCGCCGACCTGGCCGGCGGCCTGGCCTCCCGGGGCATCGCCGCATTGCGCTACGACAAGCGGACCCTCGTGTACAAGGGCGACTCCGCCGACGATCCCGCCGCCATCACCGTGCAGCACGAGACCATCGACGATGCCCTGGCCGCCGTCGCCCTGCTGCGCGGGACCGACGGCATCGATGGGGCGCGCATCTACGTGGTGGGCCACAGCCTGGGCGGCCTGCTGGCCCCCCGCATCGGCGCCCACGACCCGGAGCTGGCCGGGATGGCCATCCTGGCGGGGCCCACCCGCCCCACTCACGAGCTGCTGGTGGAGCAGTTCAACTACCTGTTCAACCTGGACGGGGAGATCATCGAGGTCGAGCAGGCCTCCTTGGATCAGGCGGCCGCCTGGGCCGAGCTGCTGGGGGGCGACGGGCTCACCGCCGAGACACCGGCGGCGGACCTGCCCTTTGGGGTGCCCGCCTCCTACTGGCTGGATCTCAAGGGCTACGACCCTGCCGCCACCGCCGCCGCCCTGACCATGCCGCTGCTGGTGCTCCAGGGGGAGCGGGACTATCAGGTGACGATGGAGGATTATGCCGGCTGGCAGAAGGGGCTCGAGGGCCGCGAGGGCGCCACCTTGCGCAGCTACCCCGACCTCAACCACCTGTTCATGGCCGGCGAGGGCGAGAGCACACCCGACGAGTACGACCAGCCGGGCCACGTCGCAGATGTGGTCATCGACCATATCGTCCGCTGGATCCTCGACACAGCACCCTGACCTCGCCCCGCCGTTGCGCGCCAATCGGGTGACCACCGACCCTTGCGCCAATGGTATGATAGAGAGGGAGCGGGGAGGAGGATCACCATGCGAACGTCCACTCGAAAGGGTGGCCGTATCCTTCTATGCCTCTGCCTCGGAGTCCTGCTCATCTCGGGTTCGAACTGCTTCTCTCTCGCTCCCTCCACGGACTGGGGCGAGATGGTCGCGGTCTTCTCCAACGAGATGGGCGCCAACACCGACATCCTCGACGACTTCGTCGCCGACTGCGGCGAGTCCTTCCACGCAGACGTCGGCGAGGGGGACACCTACACCTCCATCAACGGCTTCCGGGGGGACGAGGGGGAGGAGTACCTGTGGCTCCACATCCCCGAGGCGCCCGTCGCCGGGGATTTCTTCATGGCCGCTCAGTTCCCCGCCAACGCCACCGAGAAAGCCACGGCCACGGCGTCGGTGACCTGGTCGGATTACCGTGATTATGGCAACAGCTACGGCCACCGCTCATGGGTCTCCAAGGGTCTGGACGATGACTCGCCTCAGGGGTCGGTGACCATCGACGAGGTGGAAGGCGACTCGTTTAGCTTCCGGGCCGATGGAGTGCTGATGACCCCCAACACGATCTCCGACGGCGATGTACCCACCGTCGGGACCTTCTATGTGGACGTCACCGGCCGAATCAAGGACATGCACGCGGCGCCGTGCACCGGCTCGCCCTCTGAATAATCTGCGCGCCTGGTCGTAGTTCTTGGTGGCGCTGGTGTTCGGATGGGGTTGGGACCGCTGGCGGTGCCTGCCGCACCTCATCGTGGCCCACTGGGCCATCGACTTGCTGCCCTCGGTGAGCTCGTTCCTGGGGATCGAGTACTAGCGGATCAGGGGCACTTGGAGTCGAAGGTGAGCGCCACGCCGGTGACGTCCTCCTGGTTGCTCACCGTGACCTCGACGCAAACCGTGTTCTCGAAGTCCCCCGCGGTGGCGCCGCCGTCGCCGGTGCCGTCGTCATCCAGGTAGCCGTAGAGCTGGAAGGTGCCGTCCGGCACGTCGGTGATGCTGAAATCCACCGCGGTGGTGGGGAAGGACATGTCCGCGCCGGCCACCGTTCCGGATGCCACCGCATCGGCCACGTCGTCGCCGCAGTTCTCCAGCAGGTACATGTACAGGTCACCCAGGCCGTCCGAGGATGGAGGGCAGGTGCCAAAATCACGGTCCACCGCGCCGCTGACCGTCGCCTCGGCCGGCGCGGCGTCGTCGTCGTCGCCCGTGTCGTCGTCGTCGCCCGTGTCGTCGTCCGAGACGTCGTCGTCGTCCGCCGGGTCGTCCTCCTCGCACCCCAATACGATCAGCCCACCGGCCAACAGCACTACACACCAGATCCACATCAAACGGTCCATCGTGTCCTCCCTATGGGTTGTGCCCCTCTGTGCCCCCCCATTAGTGGTTGCCAGCACCCGAAATGGACGGAGCCACAAGTGTCTCGGCAAGAGCGGCGGGTCCAGTGTACAGTCCCTCTCATGAACCGTGGTAGTCGGCGACATCCAGGGCGGTCCAGCGCCCACCCCACCTTGGCCTTGATTCTGGGTCTGCTACTCGTCGTACTCACCGGCTGCAAGATCCAGGAGAGCTGCACCGCCGACCGTGACTGCGGCGGCGTGCAGGTCTGCGATATCCCCACCGGGAACTGCGTGTGGGAGTGCGAGCAGGACAGCGACTGCGAGGGGTTCAACTTCACCTGTGAGGACCACACCTGCCAGTTCCAGTGCCTCGACGGCGAGTTGGACTGCCCCGAGGGCATGGTGGACATCTGCGGTGCCTACTGCATCGACATCTACGAGGCCTCCCGCCCCGACGCGACCTCCGACTACAGCGGTTCGGACGAATCCGCCCCCGTCAGCAGGCCCGGGGTGATCCCCTGGTACAACGGCGTGCTGACTCCAGCGGAGGCCCACGCCGCGTGCCAATCCGCCGGCAAGCGGCTGTGCTCCCCCCAGGAGTGGGAGGTGGTCTGTTCCGACATCGGCGAGCGGGTCTACATCTACGGCGACGAATTCGACCCCAGCGCCTGCAACGGCATCGACACCTTCTGTGACCCGGACGACTGCGGGGTCTACCCCGGCTGCTGGCGCGACTGTCAGCACCAAAACTACCACGTCATGCCCACCGGCTCGTTCCCCGACTGCACCAACCCCTTCGGCATCTTCGACATGAGCGGCAACGTCTGGGAAGCGGTGCTCACCGACGACGGCGTGGACCACTTCCACGGCGGCGCCAACAACTGCGCCGACTCCCCGCTGGCCCACCAGTGCACCTACGACGGGCTGGCCGCCGGCACCTTCCCCACCGACCGCGGGTTCCGCTGCTGTTCGGACGGAGCGCCGCCGCCATGATCCGGAGACGATCGCTCACCGCTGCCCTGCTCCTCGCCCTAGCCCTGGCCGGCCCCGGCGAGGCCCGCGCTGGCGAGGAGAGCGCGGCCCAGTGCGGGGACGGGGATGACGTCCGCACCAGGGCGTCGGCTTATCTGGATCAGGGCAACCGCCTGTGGGCCAGCAAGGTGCTGCTGGAGCACCTGGAGGCTCACCCCGACGATCTGGACGTCCGCGGCTGGGCCGTGTGGCTGCTGCTCCAGGACGGCGACCTGGACCGGGCGCAGCACCTGCTGGATGGGGCGCCGGAGACGGTGGCCGGACCGCAGGAAGGACGGCTGGTGCTCCACGGCGTCACGCTGGCGCGGCTGCGGGGCAAGGAAGAGCAGGCCGTCGAGGAGCTGCGGGCGGTCATCGAGGGCCGAAACCCGCTGTTCCCCGAGGACCGGGAGGTCTTCGAAGACCTGCGCCGTCAGCTGCTGGGTAATCCCGGCGATCCCATCGACCTGCGCGTCCTGTTCGATGGCGGCTACACCTCCAACGCCGTGGAGAGCGCCCCCCAAGACATCGGTTCGGGCCTGGACGGGGCGGGATCGGCCCTGCTGTCGCTGGACGTGGTGCTGCGGCTGGAGCCCTGGACGTCACCCATGTTCCGCCCGGTGGGGGAGGTTCGGGGCAAGGGGTTCGTGCCGCTGGCCGAGGTGGTCCGCGACTACAGCTACCTGTCCCTGGCTGCGCGAGGCGGCGCCGAGGTGGGCCCGGCCCGCAGTGCCCGGGGCCGGCTCTACTACTCGTACGAACAGCTCGGTATCAAGGACAAGGGCTGGTACATGGTGGCCCATCGGGGTGAGCTGGAGGTGGATCTGGGCCGTGGCGTACAGGCCTTCGGTGGCCTGGGCAGGCGTATCTACCAGCACCTACCCCGCACCCGCACCGAGGTGGACGGCGGCATCGCCGCGATGATCCCCCTGGGCCGGGGATGGAACCTCACGGGGGTGGCCGCCGGCCGCGTTCAGCAGGCGCGCAACGAGGCGTTCCACGACCGGGGGCTCACCGGCTTGCTGCGGCTGCGCATCCCCCTGCCCCGTGACGCGATGATCAAGCTGCGGGTGATGGGGCTGGTGGACATCTACCCGACGTCGGCGTCGTACTACCAATCTTCCGTTCCCCGCCAGGACCTGATGCTCAAGATCCAGGCCGGCCCGTGGACCCCCGCGTTCCACGGCCTGCGCATCGGCGCCACCTACTCGCTGGCCCACCGCGCCAGCACCATCAACCACTACGAGGACAACTTCAACTACACGGACCACCGCGTCCTGCTGCAGGTACGCTGGCAGGGGGCGATGGACCCCACCACACCCCGGACCGCCCGGGTCGACGGCAGCCACATCCCGCTGCCCTATGGCCTCGAAGAGGGCGGGAACATGGGCCTGGACCGGGTCCAGGACCTGCTGCGGCAGGAGGACAGCGCTCGGCGTGGGTCTTCTTGCGCGGATTAATCCAGGGCCGCCCTACAACAGATCGCAGGTCAGCTTGCCCCCCGCAATCGTACACACCATCTCGGTGTAGAGCGTCTCGGGCTTGTTGTCCCCCAGATTCAGCGCGCAGCCCGACTTGCCCTCCAGCGACTGCTTGGCGCCGGCGGCGATGGTGGCCTGCTCGGTCTTCTTGCCGCACACCAGCTCGTAGGCGTGCTCCTTGTCGTCCTTGTTGTTCAGCTCGGGGGGGGTGCCGTCACAGTACAGGGCCGCGGCGGGATCGGGATCGTCTGGCGGCGGGCAGAAGGCCAGGGAGGCCAGTGCGGCTCCGCCGATGAGCAGGGTCGGTAAAAAATATCGGGGCCAATTCATCGCCATAACGTCACCGCAGTCCTCGCAGGTACAAGATCGTGGTCACCCAGTTGGCCACTACCGTAAAGACGGCGAACACCGCCGAATGTAGACTCAGCAGGGCCAATCCGCTGATGTTGTTGCCGATGAAGCAGCCCCGGCCGACGGCGGCGCCCATGCCCACCAGCACGCCGCCCAGCAGGGCGATCAGCAGGGTCGCGGCGTCGGCGGAGCGCAGCGTCAGGCCCCGGCGCAGGGCGGCGGAGAGGGCGGACCCGGCCAGGATTCCCAGCACCAAGAAGACCATCCAACTGGATCCGGATATCTCGCCGCTGAGGGCCCAGCCGAAGGCGTTCTTGACGCCACCGAGCCCCCCCAGCGGGTTGTTGCGCCCCGCCGCGCTCGACAGCAGGTAGGCGGCCCAGCCCAGCCCGCCGATGACCACACCGGCGGTGACCGGGGACCAGCCCCCGGAGATCAGCTTCTTCATGGACAGTTCGACGCCGCCAGGGCGGCGATTCTTCACGGCCCAGATCCCCACGGCCGCCAGCCCCAGGGCGCCAAGCACCACAGCAGCGACGGGATAGGAGACGCCGACGACGTCGTGCAGCCCCGCGTCCGGGCGGATCGTCTTGGTCGCCACGACCAGGGCCTTCTTGGTGGACGCCAGGATCCCCTTGTCCACCACCAGCGCCCCCAGGCCGATGCCACCCAGGGCCAGCATGGAGGTCAGCCGGCCCTCGGCGGCCTTGTACAGCGTCCCGGTGACGCAGCCGCCGGCGAGGACCATGCCCACCCCGAACACCGTCCCGCCCACCACCGCGGAGAGCAGGCGCATGGGGTTGGGGTTGGGGATGACCCAGCCCAGGTGGGCCATCAGCGCGAAGCCCAGCATGGACACGCTGATGGCGGCGAGGATGCCCACCATGCCCTTGGCGTCCCGGTGCAGCACGACCGTGCTGAGCAGCGAGGAGCCGCAGAAGCTGCCGCGCTGCAAGGTGAAGCCGAAGGCCAGCCCCAGCAGGAGCGCCCCGGCGATGCCCGCCGCCGTCATCGGTCCAGCCCCGCGGCGCGGTCGGCCACCTCCTCCAGCACGTCCACCAGCTCCTCGACCTCCAGCTCGCCGATGTACAGGCGCCCGTCGATGAAGAAGCTGGGGGTCGATTTGACGCCGTGCTCCAGGCCCTCCTTCTTGCTGGCCACCAGCCGCTGGGTCAGCTCCGCATCGGCTACCAGCGCCTCGAAACGTTCCGGATCCAGCCCCATCGCCGCGGCCCAGGCCGGCTGATCCTCCACCGTGAAGTCGTCGAAGTGGGCGTAAGCGTGCAGCACGAAGTCCCAGAAGCCCCCCAGCTCGCAGGCCGCCAGGAAGGCCAGCCCGGCCTCCTTGGCGTGGGGGTTGCTGCGCAGCGGGAACACCTTGAGGTACAGCTGGACCTTGCCCGCCAGGGGGCCATCCGTGACCGCCTCCACCATCGGCGGGGTCAGGCGGGCGCAATGGTGGCCCCGGGCATCGGCGAACTCCACCACCGTTACCGGCGCGTCCGGATCGCCGACCCGCGGCACCCCGTCCAGCTCGAAGGTCGCCGGCTCATACCCCGGCAGCATGGTGCGGGCCCGCAGCGTCAGCGCCAGCTGGATCTGCTCGTCGTCCTGGCCGGCGGCGACCCGGTTGCAGATGTTGTCGGCCATGCGGATCGCCAGGCGGCACGGGGGCACCTGCTGCAAGCAGGCGTCCAGGGTCTCGTCACAGCAGTCGTGGATGTAGGTGCTGGCGAGCAGCTCGTCGGCCCGGGCCCGGTCCGGCTCGGAGAGGCTGTCACAGGTGGTCTGGGCGCGTCCCTCGCCTGCGCTGAATATCAGCGCGGTGAGGAGCAGTGCCGCCGCGGTTCGGTAGGGCATGGCCGTTCCTTTGCTAACCACCCGGCTTGACGTTGGCACGAACTTGAAGGTGAGGCAAGCGCGGCATGGGCTAGGGACAGAACTGACGCCCTCGGCCCTGGTCTCTGGCACGCTATTCGCAATCACCGACCTTTCCAAAGGAGGAGGGTCGATGTCTCACCCCCATTTGCAAATGCTGGCCGTGTTGTTGTCCCTGACCGGCTGTACGGTCGGCGAAATGCCCGAAGACGTGGATAACGAAGATGGGGGGCTCCAGGACGACGACGATGATACGGAGCTCCCGTCCGACTATGGAAGGGGTGTGGTCTTGGAGGTATCCGATACCGGCACGCTGCACATCGCCCACCACACGGGGCCCTTTCAGGACAAGAGTATCGTCCACGGACAGTGGTCTGAATTCGAATGGCACTTCCGTATCGTCGGCCGGGACAGCGGGCTGTATGGCCCGTACGTGGGAACCGAGCCCCGGATGGCGCTAGACGGATCGGGGACAGCTACTCCCCCTGCGGCCCCGACGGGAGCCGGGGGACGGCCGACGACGACTGCGACGACGGGGACGCGGCGATCTATCCGGGCGCCGAGGAGATCTGCAACGGCCTCGATGATGACTGCGACGGGTACACCGAGACCCTGGTGCCCACGGACGAGCCCACCATCCAGGACGCCATCGACAGCTCCTACGTCGGTGAGCTGATCTGCGTGGAGCCTGGCACCTACGCGGAGAACATCATCTTCAACGGCGGGGAGCCGCGGGTGGTGGGCATGGACTGCGCCGATCAAGACGACGCCATCTATCCGGGGAGCGGGTGCTAGAATCAACGCATTCAGCTGACGGGCGATGGGGAGTGGTGCCATGGCGTCGATCAAGATTCTGGTTTGTCTCGGCGTGGTGTTGCTCCTCGTGGCGGTCGGCTGCCGCAATCCCGACGGGTACGACTTCGAGGGGGACGGCACCGTCGACGCCATGGACTGCGATCCCAACGACGCCAGCATCCACCCCCTCGCCGAGGAGATCTGCGCGGACGGCATCGACAACGACTGCGATGGGGATATCGACGGGGACGACAACGACTGTGATGGGGACGACGATACCGGCGACGATGACGACACCACGGACGATGACGACGACACGTCGGACGATGACGACGACGACACCGGCGACGATGACGACACCATGGACGACGACGACGACACGTCCGACGACGACGACGACACCGCGTCCAACGTGGACGCCGACGGCGACGACTACACCCCGGCCCAGGGGGACTGCAATGACGCCGAGCAGGCCGTGAACCCGGACGCCACCGAGATAGCCGACGGCCTGGACAACAACTGCGATGGCCTCACCGACAACGACGTCGTCACCTGCGACATCACGGTGCCTGTGCAATACAGCACCATCTCCGACGCCATCGACGCCGCGGCCCAGGGCGACGTCATCTGCGTCGAGACCGGCTACTACAACGACAGCCTCGACTACAACGGCAAGGCGGTCCACGTGCTGGGCATCCACGGGCGCACCATCACCACCGTCGACGCCAACTACACCGGCCCGGTGGCCCACTTCACCTGCAGCGAAGGGCCTGCGTCCGTCCTCGAGGGGGTCACGCTCATCCACGGAAGCACCCTCTCCGACGCCGGCGCCATCGACCTGTACGATTCCACGCCGGTCTTGACGCGCCTGGTCATCAAGGACAGCTCCGGGGGGTGCGGTGGGGGGATCTTCATGGAGAACGCCTCCCCCACCATCCGCGACGTGTTGATCGAGAACAACTACGCCTCGTGGGAGGGGGGCGGGATGCACGTGTATAACTCCCACCCCACACTGGAGCACGTCCAGATCATCGGAAACGACTCCGGGGCCGGCGGCGGCGGCATCCGGGTTTCCGCCACCTCCACGGTCAATGGCAACAACCTGCTCATCAAGGGCAACATGGCGCAGGAGTACGGCGGCGGACTGCTGTCCGACGACTCGACGCTAACCCTCACTCACACCACGTTCGTGGGCAACGAGGCCGGCTGGGCCGGTGGCGGGATGTTCCTCAACACCGGGCTCGGAAGCATCTCCCATCTGGACAACGTGGCCTTCCTCGAGAACAACACCGATCAGGATGGCGGGGCCATCGCCACGTACGAAGGCGAACTGGAGCTGAACCTGGCCGCCCTGGTGGGTAACTTCGCGCTGAACACCGGCGGCGGGGTCGCCGTCTTGCAGCCGGACTGCCTCGTCACCCTGACCAACACCATCATCTACGACAACCTCGCCCTCAGCGACGGCGGCGGGGTGCACTACGTCGCCGGGACCATCGCCGTGCAAAACAGCGACACCTATGGCAACACCCCGGTGGACTACGGCGGCTTCCCCGACCCCACCGGCGTCGACGGCAACGTCTCCATCGACCCGGGCTTCATCAACACCACAGACCCCGATCCGCTGGCCTGGGACCTGCACCTGGATGCGGCGGGCAATCCACTGGTGGATGCGGGCCACGCCGCGGTCAACGACCCGGACGGCAGCACCTCCGACCCGGGCATCTACGGCGGCCCGGACGCCGGCGGCTGGGACCGGGACCAAGACGGCTACTTCGAGTGGTGGCTGCCCGGCCCTTACGACGCCGCCACCTCCCCGGGGATGGACTGCGACGACTGGGATCCGATGGTCTATCCGGGCAGCGGGTGCTGACCCCCCTGCTGGTCCGTACGCGCGGTGAGAGAGCTACCGATAGTGACGACTGATCTCGTTGGCGTACTGCCTACCCAGCTCGTGGGCATGGTCGCCCAGCCAGTCGCTGAACAGGGTCGTGCCGGTGGCTGGGTCGTCCGACACCAGCAGCCCCTGCATCAAGCCCTCGATCTCGTCCCGGGTCAGCATCACGTCCCCCACCAGCGCGCCGATGATCGCGGCAGTCCAGCGCAGCAGCCCGGGTGAGACGTGGATGACGCGGGCGCGGCTGCCCACCGCGCCGGCCACGCGCCGCACCAGCTCCTCGTAGGTCAGGCACTCCGGCCCCACCGCGTCCAGCACCACGTTCTCCGAGGTGCCCGCCACTTCGCAGACCAGCGCAGCGAAGTCCTCCACATGGATCGGCTGGATGCCGTACTCCCCGGTCCCGGCGATGCCGAAGACCGGCAGGCGACGCAGCAGCCACGCGATGTTGTTGATCAGCACGTCCCGCCCGCCGAAGAGCACCGCCGGGCGCACGATGGCGTGGGACAGGTCCGAGGCCTGCAGGTGCGCCTCCAGCTGCGCCTTGCCGCGGAAGTAAGGCAGCTCGGAGGCGGCCGACGGCCGGGTGATGCTCACGTGCACCACCCGCCCCACACCAGCCGCCGCCGCCGCGTCGAACAGCGCCCGGGTGTTGGCCACGGCCCGCTCGTGGGTGTTGCCGCCGTGGTCGAAGCGCACCCAGTAGGTGTTGATCAGCCCGTCGGCGCCGGCGAGGGCGGCGCGCAGGGCGCCGGGCCGGTCAAAGGCCATCGGCCAGGCCTCCACCTGGCCGCCGAAGGGATCGGGGCGGTCCGGGTGGCCGGTGAGGGTCCGCACCCGGTGGCCCTGCTCCAGCAACCTCTGGGCGATGTGGCGCCCCGAGTATCCAAAGGCGCCGGTGACGACATACGACCTGGCTGAATTCATGATGGCCTCCTGTGTTTTACTGCGTTCAGTATAGTCTGAACATTCAGAACACCAACATTGCAGCGGCCAAAAACTTCCCTGGAATCCACCGGATGTCGTCTACCGCCGGCGCTTTGGGTAGAATCGGCGGCCTACCGCGAAGCCGACCCACGGCTCGATCCCCGGAGAGGACCATGCCCCCCTACCACCAGAGAAAGACCGACCAGATCATCGACGACGAGGCCGCCATCGAGGCCGTCATCGAGCGGGGCCAGCACATGACGCTGGCCATGGCCCGGGATGGCGAGCCCTACCTCTCGACGGTCAACTACGGCTACGACCCGGACCAGCGGCGCTTCTATTTCCATTGCGCGCTCAAGGGTAAGAAGGCCGACTTCCTGCGGGCCAACGGGACCGTCTGGGGCCAGATCCTCGAGGACCGGGGTTACCTGCCGGGCCGCTGCTTGCACAATTACGTCACCGTGCAGTTCCGGGGTCAGGCGACCTTCGAGGAGGACGCAGCGGGCAAGCGGGACGCCCTGCACCGGATGATCGACCAGCTGGAGCCGGACCCGGAGCCGCTGAAGAAACGCTTCGTCACCGACAAGTCGGTGCGCGGGGTGGCTGTCGTACGTGTGGACGTGGAGATGTTCTCGGCCAAGCGGGGGAAGAAGACCTGAACGCCTCGATTCGCTTTGGCTTTCCCCTGGGTTCCGGCCGGCCAATGGCATACTTGCCCGGGAGGCGGCCATGAAGATCCTGCTGGTCAACACCAACACCTATCGGTTCATGTCCCCCATGCCGCTGGGGCTGGCCTTCGTCTCCGCCGGCCTCGAGGAGCGGGGGCACGACGTCGCGTTCACCGACCTGATGTTCGCCGGGGATCCCATGGCCCAGCTACAGCGAGCCCTCGACGAGCACCAGCCCGACGTGGCGGGGTTCACGATCCGCAACCTGGACAACCAGGACATGGGCGATCCCCTCTCTCCCCTGCCCTCGATCAAGGAATACGTGCAGCTGGCGAAGCAGGCGGGCGTCCCCACCGTGCTGGGGGGGACGGCGTTCACCACCTTCCCCGCCGCCATGCTGGAGTTCATGGAGGCCGATTACGGCATCGCCGGCCAGGGCGAGGCCGGCATGCCGCTGCTGGTCGAGGGCATCGGCGGGGGGGACGTGGACCGGGAGATCCCCGGCCTGGTGTGGCGTGAAGAGGACGGCATCCGAGCCAATCCACCCGTCACGACGGGCTACCGCCAGGTGCCCTGCGACTGGAGCATGTTGCAGATCAAGGGGTACCGGGGCGCCCTGATGCCCGCCGCGGTGCTGGTGAAGACCGGCTGCCCCTACGAATGCTCCTACTGTGACGCCCACGCCACTTTCGGCAAGCAGTTCCACGCCCGCGATCCCGAGGAGATCGTCGAGACCATCCGCGCCATGCGTCGGCAGTTCCGCATCGCCGCGTTCTTCTTGGTCGACCCCTGCTTCAACTCACCCCTACCCCAGGCCAAGGCGTTGCTGGAGGCCATCATCCAGGCGGACCTCGGCGTGCTGATCACGTCGGTGCTGGGCCCCATGAGCGGCGAGTACGACGACGAGTTCCTCGGCCTCTACAAAAGAGCGGGGGGGCACTTCGCGGTGCTGGGGGCCGAGTCCTTCAGCGACACCATGCTGCGCAGCTACCGCAAACCCTTCGAGATGCACGACGTGCTGGCGTTCTCCGCCCAACTCCAACGCCACGGCATCAAGTTCATCTCCGATCTGATGTTCGGCGGCCCGGGGGAGACCCGCGAGACCCTCGAGGAGAGCTTCGAGGCGATGGCCCACGTGCCCTACACCATCGCCGTCGCCGCCCGTGGCCTGCGTATCCTGCCCGGCACCGCCGTGTGCGACACGGCCATCGAAGAGGGCATCATCACCGGCCCGGACGAGCTGCTGATGCCTCGATTCTACTTTTCCCCCCGATTGGACCGCGACGAGGCCGTACCCCTCATCGACGCGGCCCTCAAGAAGCACGCCCGGCGGGGTATTGGTATGTTGCCGTATGGTGCCCGTAGCCTGATGGCCCGCTACCTCAACGTGGCTCTCTGAAGCGAGGATTTCTCATGCACCGATCTGTCCTACCCATCCTCCTGCTGTGTCTCGTTCCCACCACGGCCCTGGGACTGCAGCAGCGCACCACCGAGGCCCAGCGCCTGGAGGTGGCCGAGCTGGTGATCACCGGCGAGGTCACCACGGCCGAGCCGCGATGGGCGGCCGGCCCCGGCCGGAGCGGGGCGAGCCGCGGAGACATCGAGACCTGGGCCGTGCTGGCCGTCGAGCAGGTGCTCAAGGGCACGGCCGGCGACACCGTCGAGGTGTGGATCGACGGCGGCCGCATCGGCGAGCACGCCACGGTGGTGGAGGACCAGCCGTGGCTCCAGCCCGACTCCCGCTACACGCTGTACCTGGGCCGCGACGCGGCCGGGCGCTGGCACATCCAGCACGCCGAAGGGGAGGACCGCTTCGAGCTCCATGGCGCCAGCTGGGTCCACCAGGTGGATCCGGTGGCGGACGGCTTCGTGCTCAACTTGGGCTCCTTCCCCGCCCACGCCGGCACCCCCGAGGAGATCGAGGAGGCGTACTTGCTGGCCCTGGCGGTGTGGAACGTGGAGGGCGACGCCCAGGTGCACTTGCCCTACCACGGCCAGGTCGACGACACCCAGTACGGCGGCGGCGACAACGGCAACAACACGCTGATGTGGGAGGACTACCACTCCGGCGGGACCCTGGGCATGGCGCGATACAACTACTCGGGCGACGAGATGACCGACTGCGACATCCAGATGTACGGCTCGAACGACTACGGCGACAAGACGTGGAGCTTCGATCCCGACGGCGCCGCGGACGGGGAGTACGACTTCGCCCACACCGTCATCCACGAGATGGGCCATTGCCTGGGCTTCAGCCACTCCAGCGCCGACGGCGCCATCATGGAGTCCTCCAACACCGACGGCACCGGCTGGGAGCGCCGCCACCTCCACGACGACGATATCCACGGCCTGCAGGCCATGTACGGGGTGGCCACGGTGGCGCTGGAACTGGAAGCGGAGGTGGTGGACGACAGCGGGGACGGTGTCGTCGATCCGGACGAGGCGGCAGAGCTTGTGGTGACCGTCCACAACCTGGGCGACGCCCGGGCCTACGAGCTGTACGGGACCGCCGGCACGCCCGCATCAGAGCTGGACGTGGACGATGAGCTGGCATGGTTCGGGACCCTGCAAGGAGGTGCCAGCGCCGCAGAGGCGCCGGGAGAAGAGTCCTTGATCTTCCCGATAACCCAGACGAACGGATGCACCAACGACGGCGAGGCCACAGTGACGGTGGATGTCTTCGAGGATCCAGGGGACTGGGCGCCGCCGGGGGCCGAGGTCAGCGCCGATTTTGTCGTGCCCTTCCGCTGCCCCGATCCGGAGGACCTGCTCGAGGACGACACGGGGCTGAAGGACTCCGGCGGCTGCAGCTGCGGCGTCGCCCAGCGCCCCGCCGCTGGCCCGCTGGCGGCCGCGTGGTTACTGGGGATGATGCTGTGGCGTCGGCGGGATCAGAGCACGGCGAGCAAGTATCGGATCGGCACGTAGAAGGTGGCCAGGATCACCGCTACCAGCCATATCCACATCAACCACTGCAACCGCGCGAGCCGCTCGAATCCCTGGCTCATCTCCTCCCGGATCCGATCCACGGCCACGCGCCGCTGGGCGTCGGACACGGTCCCGTCGCTGTAGATACGCTTGAGCTCACGCCGCTGGTTGCCCACCAGCGCGTCCGGCCAGATATCCATGTATTCGGACAGCTTGCGGGCCGTATCGGCGTCCTGCAGCCGCCGCAGGATCGGCGAGCCACCGCTGCCCGTCGCGGGAGGCTCTACCCGCTCCATGCGCCGGAAGGATTTCTTGCCCACCAGGTAGGGCCGCAGCATCCAGCGCAGCACCAGCGCGCCGAGGAACAGCGGCACGGCCAACAGGGCCAGCAGCGCATGGACCGGGGCCCACACGGATAGATTGATCAGCCAGGGGGGCTGCCAGCGCACCGGCAGCGGCGTCCGGTCGTCGAACTGGCCCAAGATGACCGGGCGCTCCACGTCCCGCGGCATGGCTACGGAGTGGCAACGCTTCGTGTAGGGCAACACCGGCAGGCGGCCCATGTAGAGCCGATCGGCGTCCTCGGGGAACGTCAGTTCGCATGGGCGCCCGGGCCGGCTGCGGCACGAACCGAACAGCGCCTGTTCGGTCTCGTAGACGACCTGCGGGACGACCTCCATGTCGTCCTGGCTCAGCCGCGTCATCCCGGCGTTGGTCATACAGGCGTAGACCAGATAGCTGTCGTCGTCCATGACCCGCTGGTGGATGTGGATCTTCAGTGAGCGCCGGCTGGTGGCCAGGTCGTATCCGATGACCAGGGCCACCGCGGCCAAAGCCGCCAGCCCGAGCCCCTTGGTGAGACGACCCTTCATGTTCTTACTGTGCCCTGGACCGTCACGTAGAGCTACTTTCCACCACGTCCCGCGACCCCGACGACTCGCTGGTGTCGCCATCATCCCGCCCACGCTACCAGCAGGTATCGCAGCGGCAGGTAGACCGCGGCCACGGACGCCACCAGCTCCAGCGCCCGCATGAGCAGCAGCTGGCTCTCCCGCAGCTCCATGTCATGGTTCATGACCCGGCGCAGGCGATCCAACGCATCGCTCCAGCCTGACCCGGGCTGATGGGCATCGTCGGCGATGCGCACCAGCGCCTTCTTCTCGATGGAAAACAGCGCATCGGGCCAGGTGTCGAGGTAGTCGTACAGCGCGGCGGGTGAGGCCGCCGCGTCGAGCCGCCGCAACACCGCGGTGGGGCCACGGCCGGCTGCCGGGGCTTCGAACCGCTCCATCCGGACGAACGTCGAGCGCCCGGCACGGTAGTGCCTCAGCCGAAGGCGGAGCGCCAGCGCACCGAGCAGGCTCGGGATGGCCAGCCACGCCAGCGTCTCGTGGATCGGCACAGCGCCTGGGAAGAGGACCATCCAGCGGGGACGCCACCGCAGCCCCAGCGGTGTGTTGTCGTCGAAGCTGCCCAGGATGATCGGGCGCGTCACGGACGACGATCCATTCCCGCTCACGCACATCCGCTGATAGGGCCCCGTCGGCGGCCGGGGTGCGTAGACCATCGATGCATCCGCGCGTATCCGCATCAGGCACTCGTCCGAGTGGGGATCCGGGCAGTGGGCCTTCAGCTTGTCCTCCGGCTCGAATACGGCGTGGGGCAGCTGGGACACCTCGTCGGGGGATATCCAGCTGAACCCGTCGTTCACTAAACAGACGTCCAACCGGTGGCCACCGGAGTAATTGGGATGATCCTGTTGGTGGATGTAGACCGTCAGGGACCGCTGGCGGGTCGTCAGGTCGTACCCGATGACCAGCACCACCGCCGCCAATGAGACGAGCCCGAGGCTCAACGTGAGGTTGCGTGCCATGTCCCCTCCAGGGGTAGGGCGCTCCTTTCTATTTGCGCGCATTTCCACAACACGCGACCCGTTGTGCTACATTCCGCCACTTTCCCCGCGATCCGGAGACCTGGCCATGAGCACCGACACCGACCGAGAAATCCAGCGTCGCCGGACATTCGCCATCATCAGCCACCCGGACGCCGGCAAGACCACCATCACCGAGAAGCTGCTTCTGATGGGCGGCGTCATCGGCCTGGCCGGCGCGGTCAAGGCCAAGAAAGCCCAGCGCTCCACCCGCTCGGACTGGCTGGCGGTGGAGAAGGAACGCGGCATCTCCGTATCCACGTCGGTGATGAGCTTCGAGTACCGGGACATCGCCTTCAATTTGCTGGACACCCCCGGCCACAACGACTTCTCCGAGGACACCTACCGCACGCTGACGGCCGTGGACGCCGTGCTGATGGTCATCGACGGGGCCCGCGGTGTGCAGGCGCAGACCCGCAAGCTGCTGGAGGTCTGCCGCCGCCAGCGCACCCCGGTGATCACCTTCATCAACAAGCTGGACCGCAACACCCTGGAGCCGCTGGAGCTCATCGACAACGTGGAGACCGAGCTGGGCATGGCCTGCGTACCCACTACCTGGCCCCTGGGTAACGGCCAGGACTTCCAAGGCGTGTACGACCTGCGGGACCAATCGCTGGTGTTCTACAAGGCCGCCGAGCGGGGCCGGGCCAACGAGCGCGAGATCATCGACAGCCTGGAAGACCCCCGCCTGGACAGCCTCATCGCCAAGGACGTGGCCCAGCTACGTGAAGAGGTGGAGCTGGTGCAGGAGGCCACGGAGCCGTACGACGAACGGCGCTTCGCCTCCGGTCAGCAGACGCCTGTGTTCTTCGGTTCGGCGCTGAACAACTTCGGCGTCAAGGAGCTGCTGGACTGCTTTTGCGACCTGGCGCCGCCACCCCAGCCCAGGGAGACCCGCACCCGCATCGTCGAGCCGGAAGAGGACGGTTTCTCCGGCTTCGTGTTCAAGATCCAGGCGAACATGGACCCCCGCCACCGGGATCGTATGGCCTTCATCCGCATCTGCTCGGGGCGCTTCCACCGGGGCCAGACCCTGCACCACGTGCGCACCGGCAAGGGCATGATCATCCGCAACGCCATGACCTTCTTCGCGAGGGACCGCTCCATCGTCGAGACCGCCTACCCCGGCGATATCATCGGCGTCCCCAACCACGGCACGATCCGCATCGCCGACACCTTCACCGAGGGGGAGGAGCTGGAGTTCACGGCCCTCCCGAAGTTCGCGCCGGAGTTCTTCCGCCGCGCCCGCCTGGAAGACCCGATGGCGGCCAAATCGCTGCAAAAGGGGCTCGAGCAGCTCTGCGCCGAGGGGGCGGCCCAGCTGTTCCGGCCCACCACCGGCACCGCCTACATCGTCGGCGCCCTGGGGGTGCTGCAGTTCGAGGTCATCGCCGCGCGGCTCAAGGAGGAGTACAAGGTCGAGGCCAGCTTCGCGGCGACGACGCTCAAGGTCTGCCGCTGGCTGATCTTCCCCGACAGCGTCACCGAGGACCGCTTCCGCAAGGCCTACGGCCACGAGGTCTACCGGGACGAGAGGGGCTTCCTGTGCCACCTCACCGACAACCAGTTCCGCACCGATTTCGTGATGGAGAAGAATCCCAAGGTCCAGTTCGTCGATACGATGGAGCTGGCCTGATCGTCGGAAGGTGCCCTCAGTCCACGACCACCAGCTCGTGGTCGTACGTGAAGCGCACACCATTGCCCGCCACCGTGATCACCCGCACCGTCACCTCGTCGTCCCACACCGCATCGGTGGTGTAGACGTCGTAGTAGTCGTCGTGGGTGCCCTCCGAGTCCTGGTGCACGTGGCCGGCCAAGTTGACGGCCAGGATCCCGCGGTGGGGCTCCAAGGCGGCGTCGAGCACCTCGAGCTCTTCGAGGATGAACATGCCCAACTGCATGGGGAGGTGGCTCAGCATCACCACGCTGTCCAGCGGCCCGTCCGCGGCGGCGGCCAGCTGGCTCTCCAGCCACGGCAGCGTCCCGCCATCGAAGTCCTGCAGGTCTCCGGTCTCGCCCATGGGCCCGTCGTCGCCGCGCACGCACCAGTCTAGGCCGATGAAGCGCACGCCGTGGTGGGTGAAGGCGTGGTTCTGGAAGTAGCTGTCCTCGCCGATCTCCGGATTGGCCACCGGCGTCGGGGCCTGTTCCCAGTCGGTCAGTACGGAGCTCAGCGCGTCGTACTGGGGGGTGAAGGTCTCGTCGAAGGTGACCTCGCTGTCGATCTGGATCTCGTTGTCGCCGATGATCGGCACGTAGGGCACCGACAGCCCGTCCAGCAGCGCCCGGGCCGTGGCCAGATCCTCCCCCCAGCCGATGTCCCCCAGCACCACCGTCAGCTCGATGCCCCGGGGGGCGGCCTCGGCGTCGATCCAGTCCAGGGCCGCCTGCAGGCGCTCCGCCCGGTCCGCATCGGCGGTGATGTGGGGATCGGCGAGGACCGCGAAGGCGAACAGGGTCTCCAGCTCCGGCTCCACGCCGGCCGAGTCGTCGTCGTCGACGGCGTCGTCATCCGCGCCGGTGCAGCCCAGCCACAACAGCCCCGCGAGGAGCCCCAACACCCGTAACCAGCGATTCGAAGTCATACACAGTCTTACTTCCAGGGCCGCGGCCCCGGCATCGGGTTTGTACCTGTGGCATGGTAGCAGGTACATCACGCGCACCAGGGGAGGACACGCCGATGACAACCCGCACCCACGCCCTGATCTCCACATTCGCGGCGATGGCCTTGCTCGCCACCACCGCCGCCACTGCCGCCACCTTGGAGGTGGGCCCGGGCAAACCCTACGCCACCCCATGCGAGGCCTCGGCCGACGCCGAGGACGGGGACGAGATCCTCATCGACGCCGGCACCTACAGCGGGGACGTCTGCGCCTGGACCGCGGACGGCCTGACGATGCGTGGGGTCGGCGGGTTCGCCCACCTGGAGGCCGACGGCCAGGCCTACGGGGCCAAGGGCATCTGGGTCATCCAGGGGGACAACACCACCGTCGAATGGATCGAATTCTCCGGGGCGACGGTGCCGGATCAAAACGGCGCCGGCATCCGCCAGGAGGGCAACGGCCTCACCGTGCGCAACTGTTCCTTCCACGACAACGAGGACGGCATCCTGGGGGGGGGCGACGAGGACAGCGACGTCCTCATCGAGTTCACGGAGTTCGCTGACAACGGCTACGGAGACGGGTACAGCCACAACTTCTACATCAGCCACGTGCGCAGCCTCACCGTGCGCTACTGCTACAGCCACGGCGCCTATGTCGGCCACCAGGCCAAGAGCCGGGCGTACGAGAACTACATCCTGTACAACCGCTTCGGGGACGAGGCGGACGGCGAGTCCAGCTACCTGCTCAACCTGCCCAACGGCGGCAAGAACTATGTGATCGGGAACCTCTTCCAGCAGGCCGCGACCACCCAAAACAGTCACCTCTTCTCCTCGGGGGAAGAGGGCGCGACCAACCCCACCCAGGAGCTGTACGTCGTCAACAACACCTTCGTCAACGAGCGGCAAAGCGGCACCTTCATCCGCAACTCGTCGGACGCCGTCGCGGTGGTGGCCAACAATCTCTTCGTCGGCTCCGGGACGATCCTGGACGGGCCGGGCACCGAGACCTCCAACCTGGCCACCGACACGCCCGGGTTCGTCGACCAGGCCGGCTACGACTACCGCCTGGAGCAGGCCTCCCCCGCCGTGGACGCCGGCACGGATCCGGGGACGGGCGGCGGCCTCTCCCTGTGGCCCGAGGACCACTACGTTCATCCCGTTGGCGACGAGCCGCGGCCCGAGGTCGGGGCGCTGGACATCGGCGCCTACGAGTGGGGCGAGGCGGCGGGTGACGACGACGACGCGGCGGATGATGATGACGCTGCGGACGACGATGATGCCAGCGACGACGACGACGCGGCCGACGACGATGACGCGGCCGACGATGACGACGACGACACGGACGGCGGCTGCGACTGTGACGCCCAGTCGGGCCCCGGGGCCTCCCCCGTGATAGGCCTGCTGATGGTGGGCGCCCTCTTCGCCAGGCGCAGGTTCTGAAACTGCCCCGACTGCCGGCATGATTCTCGCAGCCTGGGTCCCGTGGGCCGCTGAGGAGGAACAATCATGGATCCCAAAAAAGACCTGCTGGTCGTCCTAGCCTACGCCGGTCTGTCCATTCTCTTTACCGCCATCTGTCTGGCTGTCTGGGCCACCGGCGGCCACCACTTCTTCGTCCGGCACAAGCTGCGCATCGGGGCGCTGATGCTGACCCTGGCGGGCACTGCCACCACCGGCTGCGTCACCCGCACCTGCTATGAGCCGGTCTACGACGACGACGACAGCACCCAGGGCGACACCAACGTGATGGCCATCGATGGGTACAACGACGGCGATACCATCGAGGTGGATCTGAGCGCGGACAACACCCTCACCGGCACGATCACCAACCCCGACGGCCAGGCCTTCAGCTTCGCCATCCTGGATGGCGAAGAGGTGATCCAGGTGGCCGCCATCGAGTCCATCGACGGGGCCTTCGACCAGCAGGTCGAGACCTTCGAGATCGCCATCGATCCCGGCCTGGCCGCCGGGACGTTCACGCTGGTGCTCACCGACACCGACGAGGCGGACGTGGCGGTCGTGGATCCCCTGGCGACGTACGAACTGGTGCTCACCGGCGCGGATGCAACGTAAAACCGGCGTAGTCCTGTCCCGTCGGTCGCCCTGGAGGACCCCTTGGATCCTAAAAAAGACCTACTGACAGTCCTGGCATATGCCGGATTATCCGTCCTGTTTGCCGCCATCTGCGTGGCCGTCTGGGCCACGGGCGGGCACCACGTCTTCGTCAAGCACAAGCTGCGCATCGGGGCATTGATGCTGACCCTGGCGGGCACCGCCACCACCGGCTGTCCCGTCGTCAACTGCTACGATTACTCTCCCCCCGACGACGACAGCGCCGATGACTATCACAACCTGATGGCCATCGACGGGTATGTTAACGGCGATATGATCGAAATGGATCTGAGCGCCGGAAACACGCTGACAGGCACGATCACCAGCCCCGTCGGCCAGGTCTTCGCCTTTGGCGTGCTGGACTCCTCGGATGTGGTCCAGGTGGCCGCTATCGAGTCCATCGACGGCGCCATCGACCAGGAGGTCGAGGCCTTCGAGATCGCCATCGATCCCGGTCTGGCCAGCGGCACCTACACGTTGGTGCTCGCCGACGTGGAGGAGGCGCACGTGGCCGACGTGGAGCCCGCTGCGACCTATCAACTGGTGATCACCGGCGTGGACATGACATGAAACCCACCCTCCCCAGCCTGGTCTTCGAGGCCACCACCGACTGCAACCTGCGTTGCCAGCATTGCTACAACGAGTACAAGCGGCCGGGCCACAGCGGCGAGTCGGTCAACGACTACGGGACCGCGTGGTCCACATTGGCGCGCCTGTACCGCCGCGCCGACGTGCCGCTGATCACGATGTCCGGCGGCGAGCCGCTGATGGCCCAGCGCTTCGCCGAGCTGGTGCTGCTGTGCCGGATGCGTGGCAGCGCCGTCAACGTGATCAGTAACGGCACGGTGGGCACGGAGGACGACTTCGCCACGCTGGTGGACCTGGGGGTGCAGCTGTTCGAGTTCCCCATGCTGGCGGCGGACCCGGAGGTCCACGACGAGCTCACCGGCGTGCCCGGTTCCAACGCGGGCACGACCGCGTCCATCGAGACCGTGCTGCGCCTCGGCGGCAAGGTGGTGGTGGCGGTGGTGCTGACCCGGCTCAACGCGCCGCTGATCACCCAGACGCTGGCGCGCCTGCGGGAGCTGGAGGTGCGCTCGGTGATGCTCAACCGGTTCAACCCCGGGGGGCGGGGGCTGGCCCACCGCCGGGAGCTCGAGCTGGATGTCGACGCCCTGCGCCAGGCATTCCGCCGCGCCGACGAATGCGGGGCCGATCTGTCCCTGACCTCCAACGTCTGTACCCCCCGCTGCCTGCTCGATCCCCGCGACTACCGCCACATCCGCTTCAGCGCCTGTTCGCTGGATCCGGAACGCCGACCCCTGGCCATGGATGCCCGGGGTGATGTGCGCTTTTGCAACCACTCCCCGGTGGTGGCGGGGAACATCCACCGGCAATCGGTGGCGGAGATCCTGGCCTCACCGGAGTTCGCCGAGTGGGAGTGCGTCCCGGCGTATTGCGCGGATTGCGAGCACTGGAGCCGCTGCCTCGGCGGCTGCCGGGCCGCCGCCCAGCAGATGGGGCGCTCCCTGGATCAACCGGACCCGCTCATCGATACCACCGCCTGATCAAGCCCCCGGTCTACAGCCGCCCCGTGGATCGACGGATCCGCTCGCCTGCCCCACATCTGGGCTACACTGGTCTACAGTATTTGGCCACTATCACGCGATTTGTCTCCGGGAATCGAGAAGTTGGGCTCTACGATGCAAAGTGTCATGGAACGGTTACCCACCACCTTGAACGCCGACAGCGCCACCCCGCTGCACACCCAGATCCGCCGGGGCATCCACGCGGCGGTGCGCAGCGGCGAGATGGCCCCCGGCGACCGCTTGCCCGCCGTGCGGCCCCTGGCCAGCCAGCTGGGCGTGAACCGCCTCACCGTGCTCAAGGCGATCCGCCAGCTGGTCAAGGCCGGCGTGCTGGAGTCGGTGGAGGGCAAGGGGGTGTTCGTGGCCCGCAGGCCGCGTTTGGCCGCCGGCGGCCGCGGCGAGCTGGCGTACCAGGGGCCGTTCTTCGAGGGGTTGGCCGAGGGGCCCCACCTCCGACCGGCGGCGCCACCCCACGATCCAGCAGCGGCGCGGAGCGTCTTCCGTTCCGCGGTGGACGACGGCACCGCCGAGGAGCTCATCGCGTTCTCGGCGGGGTTCCCGCCGCTGGACGCCATCCCCACCGCCCTGATCCGCAAGGGGCTGGGCCGGCTGCTGCGCGGCGAGGACGCCGCCCGCCACCTCAACTACGCCGAGACCGACGGCTACGGGCCGCTGCTGGAGGCGCTGCGGGCCAACCTCGCCCAGCGGGAGCTGCCGCTGGGGTCCGAAGACCACCTGCTGATCACCAGCGGCGCCCAGCAGGGGCTGGCGTTGTGCCTGGACGTACTCGTCCGCGGGGCCGGCGCGCTGGCCATCGAGAGCCCGGGCTACATGGGCATGATCGCCGCATGCCAGATGCGCGGCATCCCCATGGTGCCGGTGCCGGTGGACCGCGGTGGCCTCAACCCGGCCCGGCTGGAGAGCGCGCTCAAGCAAAACGAGATCGCCGCCATCTACACCGTGCCCACCTACCAGAACCCCACCGGCGTCACCCAGTCCCGGCGCCGCCGGGAGCGCATCGTAGAGCTGGCGAGGCGCTACGACACCCTGATCATCGAGGACGACACCTACGTGGACATGCGCCTGGGCGGCCGCACCATCCCGCCGCTGAAGTCCTACCCCGGCGGCGAGCGGGTGGTCTACGTGGGCTCGTTCTCCAAGTCCCTGGCCCCGGGGCTGCGCATCGGCTATGCCGTGGCCACCGGCCAGCTGGCCGCCGACCTGCGCCACTTCAAGGAGAGCGTGGACGTCAGCTCCGGGTCCCTGAGCCAGGTGCTGCTGGCCGACCTGCTGGCGTCCGGCCAGTACACCCGCCACCTGGCCCGCTGCCGCCGCCTGTACCGGGCCCGCCGGGACGCCATGATGGACAGCCTGGCCCGCCACTTCCCCCCCGAGGTGCGCACCACACGCCCCCGCGGCGGGCTGCACCTGTGGGCCATGATCGAGCGCCCCATCGACATCCAATCCCTGGCCCGCCGCTGCCGCCGGCGGGGCGTCACCTTTGCGCCGGGCACCTACTTCTTTGCCGACGGCCGCCAGGCGGCGTCCATGCGGCTCAACTTTGCCATGCAGCCGCCCGAGGTGGCCGACGAGGGGATCCGCCTGCTCGCCGCGGCCATGAGAGAGGAGTTCGAGACATGACCATCGACATTCAGATGAGGGCCTTTTCGTCCCCCCAACGTGCCGCCGAATCCCGCGCCCGTTTCCCGCGCTTCGGCCAGGACTTCACAGACCTGATGGTCCACATCCACCACAGCGACGACCGGGGCTGGTACCGGGCCGAGATCCTCCCATACGGGCCGCTGCTGCTGTCGCCGGCGGCCAAGGCCCTGCACTACGGCCTGGAGATCTTCGAGGGGCACAAGGCCTACCGCTGGCCCGACGGCCGGGTGGCCATGTTCCGGCCGGACTGCAATGCGCGGCGGATGAACCGCTCGGCCCACAAGATGGGCCTGCCCCAGCTCCCCGAACCGCTGCATCTGGCCGCCACCGAGCGGCTGGTGGACGCGGTGCGCGACTGGGTGCCCGACATGCCCGGCTCGTCGCTGTACCTGCGCCCCACCCTGCTGGCCACCGAGGCGGCCCTGGGCATCACCCCCGCCACCGAGCACCTGTTCTTCGTCATCGCCGGGCCTGCCGGGCCCTACTTCGCCGGCGGCTTCGCCTCCATCGCCGTGAACGTGGAGCGGGGCCTGATCCGCGCCGCGGCGGGGGGCGTGGGGGACGCCAAGACCGGCGGCAACTACGCCGCGGGCATGGCCGCCAAGGCCCGGGCCAAGGCCGCCGGCTGCGACGACGTGCTTTTCCTCGACGCATTGCAGCACACCTACCTGGAAGAACTCAGCGGCATGAATGTCTTTGTCGTGGATGACGGGCGCCTGCTGACCCCACCCCTGAGCGGCACGATCCTACCGGGAATCACCCGCCAGTCCCTCATCGAGCTGGCCCCGGACCTGGGCCTGGATGTAGAGGAGCGGCCGCTGGCCATCGACGACCTGCTGGCCCGCATCCGCCGCGGCCAGGTCACCGAGATGATGGCGGTGGGCACCGCCGCGGTGGTGACCCCCATCGGCGCCCTGCACGACGGGGGCGAGCGGGTGGTGCTGGGGGACGGTGAACCGGGCCCGGTGACCCGCCGGTTGTACGACACGATCACCGGGATTCAGTTTGGCCGGCTGCCGGATCCGTATGGCTGGATGCGGGTGGTGGGGCCCTGTGGTTCGGTCCGAGAAGCGATATGAACCTCGTATTATTCGATTCATAGACCGCAAACACCCTTGTGTTTTCGAATTATAGATGCAATAACACAGCTATGAATTACCTCGGTCGCCACATCGACGAGGACCTTCACGCCTGGGCCGGTAGCAGCGGCCGCAAGCCCCTGATCCTCCGAGGGGCCCGTCAGACCGGAAAGACCGAGTCAGTCCGCCACCTCGGGCGGGAGTTCGATCTCTTCTTGGAACTCAACCTCGAGCGGCACGTCGATCGCAGCCTGGTGCGTTCCTGTGACTCCGCCGAAGACCTCCTCGAAGCCCTGGCCCTCCGGCACGATCTGGCCCGCTTTCCTGACCGGACACTCCTGTTCCTCGACGAGATCCAGGAGGACGCACGGGTGGTCAACTGGCTGCGATTCCTGTTCGAGGACCACCCCGAGCTGTGGGTCGTGGCTGCTGGCTCGCTGCTGGAGGTGCGCCTTCGCGAACGGGATTTCTCGTTCCCTGTCGGCCGGATCACCTTCCGCTATCTCCACCCCTTCTCCTTCCACGAGTTCTTGCTTGCGGTCGGCCGCTCCCGCCTGGCCAACACGCTGCGAGACGCCGCTCAGGAACTCACACCGCTGTCCGGCCAAGCTCGTGCCCTGGCCGAGCAAACGTTCCGCGAGTATCTCCTGGTCGGCGGCATGCCCGAGGCGGTGAGGCTGTGGGTCGAAGACCGTTCTTCGGTCGCTGTCAGGCAGGTCCAGTCCGATCTCATGCAAGCCCTGGCCGAAGACCTCCACAAGTACCGCGGCGTACGGGACCTGTCCCACCTGGAAGCCGCCTTTACCAGCCTTCCACACCACCATGGCCAGCGTTTCAAGTACCAGCACTTCGCGGAGGGCTACCGCTCGGACCAGATGAAGACTGCGCTGGGCCGCCTGGAAGCGGCGATGATCTGCCGGAGGGTGTGGCCCACCAGCGATCTCCGGCCACCGCTCCACGTCAAACCCCGATCCGCTCCCAAGCTGCTCCCCCTCGATGTCGGCCTGGCCAACACCAGCACCGGGATCCCTGTCAAAGCCCTCCAGACCGCACCTGTGGATGGGCTCCTCGATGGGAGGGTGGCCGAATACGCAGCGGGGCTGCTGATGGCTTCGGCGCAGCGGCGCGCCCAAAACCTCCTCCACTTCTGGGTGCGGGATTCGTCTCGTGCCAACGCGGAGATCGACTACCTGGTCCACACGCCGGAGGGCCTGATACCCGTCGAGGTCAAGGCCGGGCCTGCCGGAAAGCTCAAGTCCTTGCACCAGTACCTGTGGCGCTCCAACACAACGCTGGGGATCCGCCTCCACGGTGGTCCCTTGTCCGACGAGCAGCACCAGGTCTCCATGCCCGACGGGGATCTCCGCTTCCGTCTACTGTCCTTGCCCCTGTTCATGGCGGAATATGTACCGGAGCTGGATATTGGGTCGTAGCGGCAAGCAGAAGGAATTGCCGCAGCGCGGCCCCCACCCCGAGGAATACTCGCCCCCGCCCATCTGTTGAAAAGACGTAATGGAAAGGGGACGTGAGATGGGATTCTGTTACCAGGCCGGCGGCGAGATGTTATGCCGAGCCGAGAACAACCACAGAGCGATCCTCGATGCCCGAATGGCCAGGACCAAGGAGCGGCTGGCCATCCAACGCTGGCACGCAGAGAGCCACATCGATCCCACGTCAACTTCCTGGACAACCTGGCCTGCCCCGCCTGCCGAGATGAATACGATCGTGGCTCATTCTGCCCCAACTGCGGTCGTAGCCTGGTCTGCGTGTCCTTCGTGGATCTGGTAGAGCCCGGACCACTCTACCCGTATGTGGATCCCATCGTGCCGGCGCTGCGCAAGGCCCTGTTCTTGACGATCACCTGTGCCCTCATGGGTGCGGTCATGGGTCTGTTCGTGTTGTTCGTAGAGCTCACCGATTTCCTCCACGATCGCTACTGGCGATGGACGCCCGCTTCCACACAAAACGTGGTCACCGCTGATGAAATCGAGACACAACGCATGACAGACGACATCGGCCTCCAACCCACAGGCGGCAAGGAAGGAGCGGGCGAGGTCCTGCCGTTCGGACTGACCCTCAGCGCCAACTACGACACGGGACGCGCAGTGCTGACGGTATTCCTGGATTCACCCACCGGAGCGCTGGATGAAACCATCATGTGCAGCGCCGAGCAGCCGCCGCAAGCCCCCCTCTGGCACTCCTGGAACTGGAACGGCGACGTAACGGATGAGACCGTCGCCCCGGACGGTGAAGGGCTGACGGAAGAGCTGCTTTTCGTATCCCCCAGCTGCGGCGAGTTCACCCTGTATTTGCGTGACCGGGAAAGAGCCCCAGAGTGCGGCGCGACCACGACAATCCTGGTGGTCATCGACGGCGTACAGCAGCCGCCCACCCACCTGGATCTCCACAGAGACGGGCGATACCTCCCCATCGGCTCCTTTGACACGCTGGACGGTCTTACCGAGGTGTAGGTATCGCCTATCCCGACACGCTCCTACCGCCCCAACAACAAGCTCTCCTCCACCGCCGGCAGCTCGACACGCCGCAGCGCCCCCTCCCGCCAGGCCAGGAAGACCAGCGACGGATCGTCCAGCGGTCGGTCGAAGCGGAACTCCACGCGGTGCGGGCTCTCCTCCCCCAGTTCCAGAACCGTGGCCCGCAGGCCGTCCATCTCGATGACCTGGCCTTGGGCCAGATGCCGGCCGCTCATCTCGCCATCCACAAGCTCCAGCTCGAAGGTGTCCGCGGCGGTGATGGTGACCCTGTGATCACACCTCTCCCACGACAGGGCCCACCAGGCCTCGGGCATGGGCATGCGGTACAGCTGGCGGTAGAAGTACGAATGGAAGCCTTTGATCCGTCAACGGGCCCGCCCATCTCGTCCCTCCAGATGACCCGGGATGAGGGTCCATGGTACAGGAAGGCCCATGCCCCAAGGGATCCAGCCATGATCGAAGCGCTCCTCGCCGGCGTGTTGCTGGGGTTCTCCGCGGGGATCGCGCCGGGGCCGCTGCTGGCCCTGGTCATCGCCGAGACGCTGCGCCACGACGTCCGGGCGGGCATCAAGGTGGCACTGGCCCCGCTGATCACCGATCTGCCCATCGTGGTGGGCGCCCTGCTGCTGGTGTCCCGGCTGGAGGATTTCGACACCGCGCTGGGGGTTGTATCGCTGCTGGGGGGCTGCTTCGTGGCCTACCTGGGGGTGGAGAGCATCCGCACCCGCGGCCTGGATCTCGACGAAGAGCCGGCCAAGCCCCGCTCCCTGACCCGCGGCGTCATCACCAACCTGCTCAGCCCCCACCCCTACCTGTTCTGGCTCACGGTGGGGGCGCCGGTGACGATCCAGGCCCACGGCGTCGGCGGCGGGGTGTGGTCGGGGGCGTTCATCGTGGGGTTCTACCTGCTGCTCATCGGCTCCAAGCTGGCCCTGGCCATCGTCTCGGCCCGCTCCCGCACGGTCCTCACCGGCCGGGCCTACCTGACCACCATGCGGGTGCTGGGGGTGCTGCTGTGCGGCTTCGCGCTGCTTCTGTTCAAGGACGGGGCGGAGTTCCTGGGGCTGCTGGGGGGGTGACAGTTACTGTCGCATCGCTAGGGTAGCCTGAACATCGTGGGCCAACCGTGGCAAGATCGATCGCCGCCCAGGCCTCAACCGCGTACCCGGGGGAGTGATGTTCCAGTTCTTGCACGCCGCCGATGTCCACCTGGACAGCCCGTTGGTGGGGCTCTCACGCTACGAGTCGGCGCCTGTCGAGGCCATCCGCGGTGCCACCCGCCTTGCCTTGGAAAGGCTTGTGGACCTGGCTCTCGAGCGGGAGGTGGCCTTCGTGCTGCTGGCCGGGGACCTCTTCGACGGCGACTGGAAGGACTACAACACCGGGCTGTTCTTCGCCAAGCAGATGGGGCGGCTGGGCAAGGCGAGGATCCCCGTGTTCCTGGTGGCGGGCAACCACGACGCCGTCAGCCGGATCACCCATGCGCTGACCCCGCCATCCAACGTCACCACCTTGGCCACGGCGACGCCGCAGACCGTGCTCCTTGACGATCTCGGGGTTGCCATCCACGGTCAGGGGTTCGCCACCCAGGCGGTCCAGGACAACCTGGCAGCCGGCTTCCCCGCCGCCGTCGGTGGCCGCTTTAACATCGGCCTGCTGCATACCAGTCTCGACGGCCGCGAGGGCCACGCCACCTATGCACCCTGCTCCGTCGACGACTTGCGCGCCCGCGGGTACGACTATTGGGCCCTGGGGCACGTCCACGCCCGCGAGGAGGTCTGCGCCGATCCCTGGGTCGTGTTCCCCGGCTGTCTGCAGGGGCGCCACGCCCGGGAACTGGGCCCCAAGGGGTGCTCGCTGGTGACGGTGGAGGAGGGCGCGGTCACCGACGTGGAACCCGTGGTGTTGGACGTCCTGCGCTGGGGCCACGTCACCGTCGATCTGGAGGGCGCCATGACCGAGGACGAGGCGCTGCAGCGGATCCGCGACGGCGTCCAGGCTCAGGTCGACGACTCCGACGAACGGCCCCTGGCGCTGCGGATGACGCTGGAGGGCGCCTGCGCCGCCCACGGCGCGATGGCCGCCGATCCCGATCGCTGGGTTCAGCAGGTCCGGGCCCTGGGCGCCCAGCACTGGGGGGACGAACTGTGGATCGAGAAGGTCCAGCAGCGCACCACGGGGCTGGTGGACGTGGCGGCCGTGATGGCAGGGGACACCCCTCTGGGCGAGCTGCTGCGGGCCCTCGACGAGGCGGCCGGGGCCGGCGAGCTGGCGGAACTGGCCGCGGACATCACCACCCTCAAGGCCAAGTTGCCCCCTGAGGTGTTCGAGGGCGAACACGGCTTGGATCCGGAGGACGGGTCCACCCTGGCAGACCTCGTCGACGGGGCCAGGGATCTGCTGATCGCCCGGCTGCTGGCGGGGGAGGAGACGCTGTGAGGATCCAGCAGCTCCACCTGCAGGCCTTTGGGTCGTTCACCGACCGGACGCTGGATTTCAGCGGGGGCGACGAGGGCCTGCACGTGGTCTACGGCCCCAACGAAGCGGGCAAGAGCACGGCGCTGCGGGCGCTCGTGGCATGGCTGTACGGCATCGACGCCCGCAGCCCCGACGACCACCTGCACGACTACCCCCAGCTACGCATCGGCGGGGAGCTGGCCCGTGCCGACGGCTCGTCGCTGGCCTTCGTGCGGCGTAAGGGGCGCAAGAACACCCTGCTGGCGCCGGGGGACGAGATCCCCCTCGACGACGAATCGCTGGTCCCGTTCCTGGCCGGGGTCGACCGGACCCACTTCACCACCCTGTACGGCATCGACCACGAGCGGCTGATCTCCGGCGGCCGGGCCCTGCTTCAGCAGACCGGAGACGTGGGTCAGGCCCTGTTCTCCGCCGCCCTGGGCACTGCCAGCCTGAAGGACGTGCTGGGGGAGCTGAAGGCCGAGGCCGGCGAGCTGTTCAAGGAACGGGGCAAGGTCCAGGTGATCAACGCCACCCGGGCCGAGTACCTCGACGCCCTCAAGGCGAAACGCGAGGCCAGCCTCAGCAGCGCCGAGTGGGGGCGCCTGCACAAACAGCTGGACGCTCTCGACGAGGAGCTGACGGACGTTCGCGCCCGCCACGAGGAATGGTCCGTACAGCGCAGCCGTCTGCAGCGGGTGCAGCGGGTCGCGCCCTCCCTGGCCCAGCTGGACGACGCCCTGGCGGAGCTGGAGCAGCTGGACGGGGTCACCCTGCTGGCCGAGGATTTCGCCGATCGATTGCAGGGGGTCCAGGACGGCATCCGCGCCGCCGAGGGGGCCATCGAGCGGGCCGAGCCCAGGCTGGAGTGGCTGGAACGGGACCGCGGCGAGCTCAGCGTGGCCACCCCACTGCTGGATGCGGCGTCGGTGGTCGAGCAGCTGCACCGCGAGCTAGGGGGGGTGGTCAAGGGGGACCAGGATCTGCCGGGCCTGGAGTCTCAGCGGCGGCTACTGCGGGGCAAGGCCAAGCAGCACCTGGCCAGCGTCTGGCCGCGGCTGTCCCCCGAGCAGGCCGCCGAGCGCCGGCCCCTGCTAATTCACCGCGGGCGGCTGGCAGAGCTCGCGGCGTCGAGCGCCACCCTCGAGCAACGCACCCGCGATGCCGACGAAGGGGTCGCCGAGGCGCGCGAGTCGGTGGCACGGTTCGAGGCCGAGCTCCGCGAGGAGTCGGACGAGCGGGATATCACCGGGCTGAAGGCCGTCGTCGCGGCGGCGCGCCAGGCGGGCGACCTGGGGACTCTGCTGGCGGAAGCCGAGGCGCGCCATCGGTCCCAACAGGAGCGGTGCGAGACTGCACGCCGGCAGCTGCCTCGCTTCGACGGCACCCTGGCGGAGCTGGAGCAGCTGGAGCTGCCCGGCGAAGGGACCCGGGCACAGTTCGAGGACCGGCTGCGGGATCTGGCGGACCGGGAAGCCCGGCTGGGTGAGCAGCTTCGGGAGCTGGCCTCCGAGGGCGAGCAGATCGCCGAGGGGCTGCGGGCCCAGCAGCTGGCCGGTGAGGTCCCCACCGAAGGGCAGCTCAAGGACGTGCGACGCCGCCGGGACGACGGCTGGGCGCTGGTCCGCCGGGCGTGGCTCGACGGCGAGGAGCTGGCCGACGAGGTGGCCCCCTACGCCGGCGGGGAGGGGCTGGCCGAGGCCTTCGAACAGGGCCTGCACGACGCCGACGACGTGGCGGACCGCCTGCGCCGGGAGACCGCCCGGGTCCACGAGCACGCCGACCTTCTGGCCCGCCGGGAGCGGGTGGAGAGAAAGCTCGAGCAGCTGGAGGCGGCGCAGCACGAGCTGGCCCAGGCTGCTCAAGAGGCCGAGGACCAGTGGCGGCAGCGCTGGGCCGGCTGCGGGTTCGAGCCGCTGTCGCCCCGGGAGATGCGCGACTGGCTGGGCCGGGCCGGCAGACTCCGCGACCACGCCCGGGTGCTCCGCGAACTCGACGCCGCCGCCGCCGGACAGCGCCGGGCGCTGGAGCGCCACCGGGCAGCCGCCTCGGAGGGCCTCGCGGCGCTGGAGGAGCCGGCGGAAGCCGGGGAGTCGCTGCCGACGGTGCTGGCGCGCGCGGATCAGCTCGTGGAGACCATCGGGGCCAGCCAGGCCCGCACCGAAGAGCGGTCCAGGGGCCTGGCCGAGGCCCAGCAGCGCCTGACCCGCGCCGAGGACAAGGTCGGCCGGCTCCGCGACGAGGTCGCCCTGTGGCAGGAGCACTGGCAGGGGGCCACCGGTGCGCTGCACTTGCCGGCCGACACCCAGCCGGCCCAGGTGACTCCGCTGCTGGAGGAGATGGCCGAGCTGTTCGCCCGGCTGGACGAGGCGGAGGACAAAGGCAAGCGGATCTACGGCATCGGCAAGACCCGCGAGGAGTTCGAGGCCCGCGTGTTCGAGCTGGCGGACCGCGTCGAGCTGGAGCGGGGGCAGCGTCCGGCCGTGGAGGTCGCCGAGCTGCTCAACCGCCAGCTGGACGAAGCCCGCACCGACGCCACCCGTCTCGCCGGGCTCGACGAGCAGATCCAGGCCCTCTCCGAGGAGACCCAGCAGGCCCTCATGGAGCTGACTGCGGGGCAGCGGGCGCTGGCTCAGATGGTCGAGCAGGCGGGCGCGGAGCGCGCCGACGACCTGGAGCTGGCGGTCCAGCGTTCGGCCCGCCGCAAGGCGGTGCAGGACCGTGCCGACGACCTGCACCAGCAGCTCCTGGCCGCCGGAAACGGGCGGTCTATCGAGGCACTGCGCGAGGAGGCTGCCGACGTCGACGTCGACCAGATCCAGGCCCAGCTGGAGGCCTGTGGGGCGGAGATCGACACCTGCCAGGCCCGCATCGGGGAGCTGCGGGAGAGCCGCGGCCGGCTGACCAATGACATCGACTCCCACGACGGCAGCGCCGCTGCTGCCGAGGCGGCCGAGCGGGCCGAGGAGGCGCTGGCCCGCATGCGCGCCGACGCCTCGCGCTACCTGCGGGCCCGGGCCGCCGCCGCCCTGCTGCGCCAACAGATGGAGGCCTACCGCCGGCGCAACCAGGGTCCCGTGCTGCAGCGGGCCAGCGAGCTGTTCGGCCAGCTGACCGGCGGCAGCTTCGCCGGGCTTCGGGACGAGCTCGACAACAAGGGGATCCCGATCCTAAAGGGGGTCCGCCCCGATCACCGCGAGGTCAAGGTGGAGGGCATGAGCGAGGGCACCTGCGACCAGCTCTACTTGGCCCTGCGCCTGGCCACCTTGGAGCAGCAGCTGCGTCGCAGCGAGCCCATGCCGTTCGTGGTGGACGACATCCTCATCGGCTTCGACGACGACCGCACGGAGACGTGCCTGCAGGTGCTGGGGGAGCTGGCGGAGCAGACCCAGGTGCTGCTGTTCACGCATCACAACCGGGTCGTTGAGTTGGCCCAGCGACAGGAGTGCGCCGCCGGAGTCTTCACACACGCGCTCGATTGACGTTTAAGGGGTATCCTGTCCGCGAGGTTCACTCGATGCCCGACAACCCGGCTCGTAAGAACAAGATCAAGGCGATGGCCTTTGCCGTCATCGTGCTGATCTGCCTGGGCATCTACAGCCTGCCCCAGGTGCGCGAGACCATCACCCTGGAGTGGGTCAACGCCCAGTTCGCCGTGGTGGACCAGGCCCTCAACCGCCCCGTGTGGGGGCCGGTGCTGTACCTGGCCGTCGCCATCGTGCTGATCATCGTGCAGATCCCCGGGCTGATCATGGTGTTCGTGGGCGCCATGGTCTACGACCTGTGGACCGCCTTTATCCTGTGCTGGGTGGCGTCGAACATCGGCACGGTGGCCACGTTCTTGATCGCCCGCTACTTCCTGCACGACTACGTGGCCCCCAAGTTCGAGGCCAGCCGGCTGGCGCCGCTGAAGAGCCGCATCGAAGACGACGGCATCCTGATGATGTGCCTGCTGCGCCTGGTGCTGGCCATGATCCCCCCGGTGAACTGGATGGTGGGGGCCACCCGCATCAAGGTGCGGGACTACGTCATCGGCAACGCCCTGGGCCTGTTCCCCCTGATCCTGGCGCTCCAGTTCGCCACCCAACAGCTCACCGAGATCCGCTCCCCCCGCGACGTGTTCCAGCCCTCCACCGTGGCGGTGCTGCTGGGCATGGCGGTGCTGCTGGGGGTGGTGATGGTGGTCAAGAACCGCCTGGTCAAGCCCACGTCGAGCGAGCCCGAGTCCCAGCCCTAAAATTGGTGACCTCTTTGGAAACCGTCCTCGCGTCCTGACGTATCCTGAAAGTACGCGCCCCTTCCAGGTCCCGACATGAACACTCGGATCGTCGCCCTGGCCACGCTGCTGGCCCTGTCGCTAGCTGTCCCCGACCCTGCAGAGGCCACCGAGACCGATGAGTCCCCCGTCCGCCCGACCCTCGATGTGGAAGACGGCTTCGTGGTCATCGACCGCCGCAGTCCACACACGGTGGTGATGAGGACCACTGGTGTGAAGGACCTCCGGGTACGGGTGGGCCCCTACGCCGCGGACGATATTCCGACCGCGCGGACGAACAACCGCTGGGCCATGGGCCTGACCAGGCGACCTGACGCCATCGCGTCTGCGGACGACGGCGACGGGTCGCGAATCGTCGAGCCCGAGATCCACGGCGCCTGGCAGAGGATCTCCTTCGACGATCTGGTCGCCCCCGGAGAAGCTGGCGCGGCGTTCTTCGAGATCAGCGGGACCGGCCTGCGGACCCGATGGGGCATGGTGCTGTTCACCGGCATCGGCCTGACGGTCCGCAACGACGACCGGCGGTGTTTGCTGATGGTGACCGATCTGGCCACCGCCGAGCCGCTGCCAGGCGCGCGCGTGGAGATCCGCGATACCCAGGGCGAACGGCTGTGGTCCGGGCGGGCGGACTCCGACGGGGTCGTCGAAGCGCCCGGCTGGCGGGAGCTGGGCGGAACGCGAGGCAACCTGTGGGTCGTGGCCGTCTGGGGCAGCGACAAGGCGCTGCTCCCGCTCCCCTCGATGAACATGAAGCGTGAACAGACGCTGCTGGGCCGGCTGGTGCCGGATCGGGGCCTCTACCTGCCTGGTGAGACGGTCTACTTCAAGGGCTACGCTCGCATCGACCAGCCCGATGGAGTGATCCTCGCCTCCGACGTGCTTTCCCACCTTCGCGTCACTCTCCACGACCACGACGGGGCGCTGGTGTCCGGCGGCTTCTCCTACTGGCCGGGGCAGGAGGATGAGACCAGCCGGTTCGTCTCCCTGTATGCCGCGATGGTGCTGCAAAACCCCCAGCCGGTGGTATTTTCCAGCGAGGGTCAGGCTCCCCTGTACTACCGCGTGGAGATGACCTACACCTCCTCGGATCCAGATCCACCGGCACGAGATGCAGGTTTCGAGATCTCCCGCTGTTACCTCTCCGACGATCCCGACGAGGTCTTCCCGGTGGGCGGGCAACCGGAGTCCGCTCATGACCCGTGCGACATCAGAGACGACCAGCGCATCCCGCCGGGTAGCGAGGTTTGGGTGGTGCTCACCGTGGCCACGTCCGAACCGAGGCAATACGTGGCCATCGATGATCCGCTCCCTGCTGGACTCGAGGCGGTAGACCGGCCCGATCCCCCATTCTCGAACTACCACTACTGGTCGCCGGCCAACCGGCCGGGGGAGTTCCTGGTCTCAAAGCTCAAATATGACCACCGGGAGATGCACGCGGATCGCGTGTTGTTCTTCTGCGACGACCTGCCGGCCGGCACCTACACGGTGGTCTACAAGGCCCGGGCGACCAATCCTGGCGAATTCACGGCCGGGCCGGCGACGGTGCACGAGATGTACCGCCCCGAGATCTCCGGGAGGACGACGCGGGCGCGGATACAGGTGCTGGATCATTGAGCAGCTCCGCTCATGCGTCGATACGAAGATCCCGCCATACCCGGCCATCGGAGGGATCCACAACCAGCACTCTCCCCAGATCGTCAGCGACGAGCAGCAGCGACCCGCTGAAGCGGGGGATCAGGCGGGTGGACCCGTCGAACCGCAAGGTGGTCCTGGTCCGGCCGGCGTGGGCGTCGATGAGGTACAGTTCGGCGCCGTCTTGCCCGGCCAGCGGCAGCGCCAGCAGCTGCCCGGAAGCCGCCATCGTGCCCTGGAGGGTGGCCCGGGCCGGGAACTTCCGCGACCAGCCGCCCCCCAGGCTCCCCAGCATGTGCCCGCCGCCGCCCCAAGACGAGGGTTCATCGAAGGACCAGGACCCACCCTCGGGGCGGTAGACCAGGCCCCGGCTTTCCGCAGCCACGCACGCGACAAATGGCTCCCCCGGAGGAACGACGCCCTCGTCGATGTCCCGCCGGGCCGCCAGGGTCTGCGCCGGGAGCCGGTAGCTCCAGTGGGCCACCGCCGTACCCTGGAGCACCAGCTCCAGGTGGTGGGTATTGCGGTCGATACGGGTGGGGATCCCCGGCAACTCCGAGACCCGCCACAGGGCCCGGAATCCCTCTGACTCCACATCCACCTGGACCAGCGCATCCCGCTGGGCGACGAACCACGAGGAGCCGTCGAAGGTGGCCGCGTGACTGTCCAGCTGCGCCTCGGCCCAGACGGCGTGCTTGCGCGAGACCAGGTCCACGCGGCTGAGCTGCCAGACCCGGCCGCGCCGGACCATGACGATGGCCCGGGTCCCGGCGTCGGAGATCACCAACCGCGTCGCCGGCACATCCAGCTGGGCGGCCGTGCGCCCGTCCCGCGTCACCAGACGCAGCCCCAGGTCCCCCAGCGCCAGCAGCAGCTGTCCGGACGGCAGTAGTGCGACGTCGTGGATCTCCAGCGAACCGCGGTCGGAGCGGCCGATGTGCACCGGCGGAGCAGCCCGCTGTTCCGACGGGCCCAGCTCGGCGGGGAGGTCGGCTTGCATCGCGCCCTCCCGTGTCTGCTGGGCCAGGCCCCGCAGCTGACGCCGCGACAGGAGGTTGAACCCCAGGCCCCGGTCCCGAAGCACCGTCCGCAAGGTGTGCCGGGCCAACGTGGCCGTCGCGTCACTGGGCTGAAGGTGCTGCAGGGCGTGGCCCATCGCCGTCCGCGCCGGGGCCAGCTCGGCCGACCGATCCTCCAGTAGGGGCAGCGCCCGGCTCATCACGTCGTCGAACAACTGGGGGAACGCGTCGAGCTTGTGCACCATCAGCCGGGCCGCCGCCGGGCCGCCGCCTTCGATGCCCAGGTCGATCCAGTCCCGGGCCTTCTCCCGGTGGTCGGCAACGGGCCAGATCGTCTCCACGGCGGCCAGATAATCCCCGGCCCGGGCGAGCGTCTCGGCCCACGCCAAGCGCAGCCCCCCCGCCCGCTCGTCCTGCCGGTTCTCCAGCCGCACCACCGCGTCCGCAAAGGCGCCCGTCCGCCGGGCGATGTGGATGGCCCGCTGGAAATCGCCGGCGATGAACCACTGGCGCACGACCAGGCCCGGCGCCAGCTCTAAGGTCTCGGCGAGCTTGGCAGCCTCTTTGAGGCGGTCGTGGCGTTCCAGCATGGCCACGGCGCCCTCGCCGTCTTCCAGCAACTCGGCCAGCACGAACGCCGCCTCCGAATACCGGCCCTGCTGCTCCAGCTGCTTGGCGGCCTGGGTGTACCGGTGCTTGAGCAGCTGGAAGGTGTCCGCGCCGAACAGGTAGCCCGGGCCAGAAGGCCCGGTGGCCGGGCGTACGGAGAGATCGGCCCGGGGCGATGGCAACCCCAGGGCCGGCTCGACGGGGCGGTCGCTGGCCGTGAAGCTCAGCGGGATGGCGTGCCGCAGCGCCTCGTTGAGGTCCCCCCGCTCGAACATCTCCATCATCTGCGACAGGTAGCGGGCCTGCCGTCGGCCCAGGACCGAGCCCAGCCGGCTGCGCACGGCCAGCTTGAGCAGCTGCTGGCGCAGCCGATCCCGCAATCGCAGGATCCACTCCGGGGGGCCGTCGGCCGCGGGAGCGCGGGCTGCAGGAACGCCATCCACGGGGGTGCTACCCCTCGTGACCCAGCCCAGCAGCCGCATCCACCAGCCTCCACCGCCGGGGGCGCGCCCGGCTCCACCGAGCATCCCACCGGAATCTCGCTGCACCTGGAGCTGCCGGCGCGCCCTGCGGATCGTCTCGACCAGGTCCCCGCGCTCGGGCGCCACAGCCGGGATCTCGTCCCCCAGCGCCGTCCGGGCGTCCGGCGCGGCCCGGGGGACCACCATTGCAACGGGCCGGGGAGGCGCCCCCAGATCCTCCGTTTGGATCGGGACATAGGTAGAGACGTCGATCCAGGACGCCGGATCCACGGGCGTCCCACGGTCGCTGGCGACGGCGGCACCGGCGCGGACCAGGACCACCCGCGCCGGTGACAGCGCCTTTTGCTCGGGTGCGGACAGCGGCGCCGAGGTCAGGGTGTCCCCCTGGGTGACCAGGACGAGCCCCGGTGCATCGGCGCAGCGCAGCCGTCGCGGCCGGGGCCAGCACAGCAGGGTCAGTGCACCGGGCAAACGGGACAGGGACGCCCCGGCCCGCCAGCTGGCCAGCACCCGGCGACGAACCTCCGCCTCTCCCAGCAATCCCTCGTCGAAGACCACGGCCGACGCCCGCACGGATCCCCGGTGGACCAGCTCCCTGGGGTGCACCGGATCCCTCATGGGCCACCCCCCGGCCGCACGTGCAGCAACGGCTCCGGGTGGTCCCACGAGTGCACATACAGGTCACCGGGCTCCGTCTGATAAGCGAAAACGGGGGCGGCGGCGCTGACGACCACCTGTTCGATGCGCGCAGGAGCCTTGCACACCGGCTCGTTGTGATTGCGCCCCAGCAGGGTCAGCCGGCGCTCGTCCGATTCCAGCACCAGCAGGGAAGGCCCCTTGCTCACGTCCCGGCACGCCACGCCGACGACGACGAGCTCCTCGGGGGGCCGCAGCACCTCCATCCTCCGCTGGTCGTCGCACAGCAACCAACGCCCCCGCTTGCCGCTAAGGGCGGCCCAGGTCTGCGTGGGACTACGCCCCATGAACGCCCACGCATCCGTCGGATCGACGATCTCCTCGGAGCAGTAGTTCTCGGGTGGCCCCGGTTGGTATCGGCCGAAGTACAGCCGGTGGTCATCCCGTGTGCCGCTGGAGGCGTTCACCGATCCCACGACGTATAGCGCTCCACCCCCTCCTCCGATGGCCCTGGTCGCCGGGACCACCTTCTCCACCCGCAGCGCCTCGCCGGTCCAGTTGTCCTGGAGGATGATCAGCCGTCCATCGGGCAACATGAAGGCACCGCTCCCCCCCGAGCCCAGCGGAACGAAAGGTCGCAGAGGCTGGGCGTCGGCGATCCATTCCCCCGGCTCCTCCGCCAGGCCGATGGGGGACACCCGGTGGCCCGTGTACCCTTGCTCGATCCCGTGACCGTAGAGCCGGTAGGGGTCCTCGCCGAACAGCCGCACGCTGACGATGCGCATCCGTTTGCCCAGGTAGCCCACGGCGAGGGGGAGCTCGTCCGGCGGGAGCACGTGGCGTTTGGGCCTGCCCGGATTGCCGCGCGGGGTATTGGGGAACGGCTGGGTGAGCAGCTCGCCGCCGAGCCCCATCAGGCCCACCCGATGTCCGGTCAGCACGACTCCGATGGGCTTGCCGGTCAAGCCCGGTTCGGGGGGCGCCACACGGGGCGGCGCTGCGAAGGGATCCCGGACGAGGCGCGTGCACAGCTGGGGTTCGGGCAGATCGAGCTGGACGAGGGTCGCTGGACGGGGGCCACGACGCACCGCGACCTCCAGCTGACGGGTCCCCGGCTCGAGCCGATCGAGGACGACGGCACTCGACGCGCCCGCGTCCTTTGCCAAGGCGCGCACGGCGGGGGAGCCCACGTACCACTGATCGTCGAGGGCCTGAGGCTCGCCCAGGTGCTCCTCCCAATCCGCCCGCTGAGCCGGGGTGACGTCCGCCACCGTCCGGGCCTCGAGCAGGTGGCGTACGCTGGTCGTGGTCACCTCGTCCCACAACCTGTGTTGCCGGTCCTGCAGCACGCCCCACTGGAAGACAGCGTCCACGGCGGCGGCCCGCTGGGCGAACAGCAACAGCAACGCCAGCTGGGCGATGCGGGGGGGGCCGGTCTGCGCGGGGCCCGCGTCGAACAGCACGACGGTCCGCTGCTCACCCGCCGGTTCGCTGTGGGACAGCTCGTAGAACACGTGCTCGCCGTCCGTGGCACGGCGGAGGAACTCGTTGGGGAGTTCCTCGGCAAGCAGCCACTCGCTGATCAACAACCGCTCGTAGGGCCCACGCCGGGCCAGGCCCCCGTACCCCTGCGGTTCTCCCGACACCGTGCTGCGCTCGTTGGACAGGGTCCCGATGGCCAGCGCGAGGCGGGCGATCCACGGCCCCACCGACAGCGCCAGCTCGGGCGGCAGGATCGACAGCTGTGCCTGCCAGGGGCGGAGGGCCGGCGGCAACGCGAGCCGGCGCTCGAGATGGGCCCGCAGCATCCCCGCCAGGCCGCTGGCCTGCGCTGCGCGCCCCGGCTCCGTGGCCGGCGGCGTCACGGAGAGTTCCCCTCAGCGGGGGAGGCCGAGTTCAACCACGATTCCAGCGCCGCGCGGTGGATGCCGCGGGCGATACCGGTGCCCACCAGGCCCGGCGGATCAGTGAGCACGGCCAGCGGTGTGGCCAGGTCGCCCCGGGCCGCCACGAGGGCCTGCTGGAAGAGATCGGCGGGCACGCTGGGTTCCAGGTGGGTGGGCAACAGCAACAGCGGAGCCCTCGGGTCGCGCCCCAGGTAGTGGACGCCGTCGGACCAAGGGAGCTGATCCTCGTCACCCAGCACGACCAGCAGCTGGGGGGCCACCTGGCCGCGCAACCTGGAGAGCTCGTCGTCAGACCGCTCGAGCACCCGCAGGGCCAGGGCCTCGGCCGCAGGGCCACGTCCGACCACGGCCGAAGGCTGAAGCGGGAACCGCCGAGGGGTCCACTGGACGGTTACGCGGGGCTCATTCACCGGTCGGCTCTCACGGCAGTTTCAAAGCAGCGACGATCTCGTCCCGCAACGACTGCAGCTCCACGGTGAGCTGGTCCTGGGCAAAACCCGCGTCGATCTCCCGGGCCACCCCCTCCAGCATCAGGCGCCAGTTCGCCCGGTCCTCCGACCCCTCGTCCGGGGGCTGGTCCAGGATGGCGCGGCCCGCGGCGATGATCCGGCTTGCCCGCGCGGCCGGGCCGCTGGACGCCTCTGCAGCGGCGGCGGACAGGGCCTCGTTCTCCGACTCCTCCAGCACCTCCCGCAGCACGTCGCGGGCCAGGTGCTGGCCGTCGGCCGTGGGCACGGCATAGAGCACGGGCCACAGATCCTCCATGCCGGGGACCGCTCGGCCCGCCAGGGCCGCAGCAGCCGCCACCAACCGCTGTAGCTTCACCACCCGTCGATCCGAGAGCATGACGCCAGCGCTGCGTAACATCCGCACCATCTGGGCCAGGCGCGGCTGGATGACGCTCAGATCCGCCCGGAGCGTTTCCCGGGCCAGGTGATCCAGCGCCTCCAGCGGCGCCAGCGACGACCGCTCTGTCGACTGCAACGACCAGCCGCTTACCAGCAGCTCCTCGAGGCGGGGATCGGGGACGGATTCGATGAACACCCGCAACAAGAACCGGTCCGCAAACGCGGCCAGCGAGGGCTCGTCCGGCAAGGTGTTGGAGGCCCCCACGCACACCCGCAGCGGTACGGCCACGTCCGTGTGGCCACGGCGGAAGGTGCGCTCGTTGAGGATCGCCAGCAGGGTGTTGAGAATCGCCGTCGACCCCAAGAAGACCTCGTCGAGGAAGGCCACGTCCGCCTCGGGCAGCATGCCCCGCGTCTCGGTCTCGACCAGCCCCTCGCGCAGCTTGCGCAGGTCCACCGGCCCGAAGATCTCGTTGGGCTCGGTGAACCGCCCCAGCAGGTACTCGAAGTAGCTCCCCCCGAAGCAGCGGGCCACCCGCCGCACGGCCTCGCTCTTGGCTGTGCCCGGCGGGCCAATGACCAGCAAGTGCTCCCCCGCCACGACGGCGAGGGCGATCAGCTCCACGAGGGCCTCCCGCTCCACCAGCCCCTTGCTGGCCTCGGCGAGGGCCGCTCGTACTTCAGCGGCAGAGTCTTCTAGGGTCGTCATGGGACCGGATTATCCCCCGGAGTCGTGGCAATAGGAACTCCCCGGTCAGCCAGGGTATTCCTGCGAAGACATTCAACGCCACAAACCGTTATCATGGCCCCGCGTTGCGGAAACACGGGGGCAATATGGCCAAGAAATCCAAGAAGATCATCATCGGCGGCATCCTGCTGGGCGGGGGCTGCCTCGTCCTGCTGTTCATCGTCCTGGTCGCCCTGGCGGGCGGTGGGGTGTTCGTCTATTTCCAGACGGGCGCCGAGAAAGAAGCGCTCCAGGCCATCGAGGAGCAGTACGCCCTCGAAGAAGAGATGGCCGTCAAGGCCGAGGAGGAGGCCCGCAGGGACGCGGAGGTGCGGGCCGCCGAGGAGGAGGCCGCGGAGGCGGAGCGCATCGCGGCCGTGTTCGACGAGCTGGCCAATGGCCCCGGGGTGGTCAAGCCATCGACGGCTCCGGCGGGAGTCGGCGAGGTGGCGGTCAAAGAACCGGTCAAGGAGCCGGTCAAGGATGACCCGCCGCCCCCAAAACATCACCCCCCCGCCTCGCCCAAGTCGGCCACCATCAAGCACGCGGCCCCGAACATGCTGGTGGTCGGCGACACCTTCGCCATCACCGCCACGACTCCGGGCAGCTCTGCGTGTGACGTGAAGATGGTCTGGCGCTCCGAGAGCCGCTCGTGGACCACGGTGCGTCTGCGCAAGTCGGGGGAACGGCACACCGGCAGCCTGACCCTGCAGTCGGACCACGCCCCTGAGCTGGAGTACTACATCGTGGCCGGCGGATCCTGCGACGGTCGCTCACCGTCCGGGGGAGGCCTGCACAAGGCGCGGGTGTTCTGAGCGAATCCTGAACAGGGTCTAGAAACGGACCGCGACCATCGTGACGGGCCCCGGCGCCACGGAGACGCTCGCCCCCTTCTTGGCCGGTGCCGCCCACACGATCACACCCGTCAGCCCCACGAGGGTGCCCACCGCTCCCAGGGTGATGCCGCCGGACTGGGTCCCCATGAACCAGGCGTTCATGGCGTCGCTGTCGTTCCGCATGTTGAAGTAGTAGTGGTAGAAGTAGCCGGTTAGAGCAAAGCCGGCGACCCCGGCGGCAACCCCGGAGAAGGTCATCACCGCGCCCACCGTGCGCCGCTTCTTCAGCGTCGCGCTGCCGCCGCCCGAGGACCGCCGCGAGCCGCCCCCGTAGGAATCCTCGTCGTCCCGCCAGTCGTCCTCGACGACCGGTTCGTCCTCATCGTCGCTCCAGCGATCCGACTCGTCCTGCCAGCTGTCCTCGTCGTCACGGGAGGAGCGGCCGTAGCCGTCGTCATCATCCTCGTCGTATCGGGAGGAGCGGCCATAGCCGTCGTCATCATCCTCGTGGGAGCGGGAGGCGTCGTCGTCGTCGTCGTCGTCCTCGTCGTCTCGGTAGTCGGGGTCGTAGGCGTCGTCGTCGTCCTCGTCGTCACGGCTCCCGTCGTCGTCCTCGTCGTCACGGGAGGAGCGGCTGGATCGATCGTCGTCATCGTCGTCATCGCGGGATGACCGCTTGCCCTTCTTGCCCTTCTTGCCCTTGGACGTCTTGGAGCTACGGCTCGAACGGTCGTCCTCGTCTTCGTCGTCCGTCCACCGCTCACTAGCGTAGAAGTCGTCGTCGTCGTCGCGGCTCGAGCGGCCATAGCCGTCGTCATCATCCTCGTCGTCACGCGAGGAGCGGCCGTAGCCGTCGTCATCGTCGTCGCGGCTGGATCGCCCGCCGCCACCACCGGGCATGTCGTCCACCATGCCCCACAGCTCGGCGATGTCCTCGGCCTCGCCGCCGGAGGCGCAGCGCTCGAAGTCCCCCGCCGCGCCCTCGGCGGCGTCCTTGTCGTCGCCAATCTCGATGAAGCAACGGGCGCGGTAGTAGTGGGCCCGGCAAAAATCCGGGTCCAGCGCCAGGGACTCGTCGAGGTACGGAATGGCCTGGGCAAACTCCCCGGCCTCGAACATGCTCGCCCCCACGAAGAACTTCTTACGTGCGTCTTCCTCGGCCCCGGCCGGCACCGCCGTGGCCAGGACCAAACCCACCACCCATATGATTCGTGTCATCGAACCTCTACCTCCAACGCGCGCAAACATAATCCGAAACCACAGGTAGGATGTCTATTCCTTGTCATACGAAGATACCTTGATCTCGCACTTCAGGAGTCGAAGGGAGCACCGATGAGCAACCCGATCGCCGTCTTCGAGACCACGGCGGGCACCTTCCGCGCCGAGATCTTCGCCGAGCAGATGCCCATCACGGCGGGCAACTTCCTCGAACTCGTGCGCAGCGGCTTCTACGACGGCCTGCACTTCCACCGGGTCATCGACGGCTTCATGGTGCAGTTCGGCTGCCCTACCAGCCGGGATCCCCACGATCCCGCCGCCGGTACGGGTGATTCCCCCCTGGGCACGATCGCCGACGAGCACAACAAGAAGTTCAAGAAGTCCAACACCGCCGGCACCCTGTCGATGGCCAACGCCGGCCCCAACACCGGCAGCTCCCAGTTCTTCATCAACACCGCCCACAACAAGCAGCTGGACTGGTGGCGCTGGTTCGGCCGGGTGGGCAAGCACCCGGTCTTCGGCGAGGTCATCGAGGGCATGGATGTGGTCAACCGCATCGAGTGTTGTCCAACCAATGACTTCGATAATCCGAGGGAGCCGATCCAGGTGAAGCGGGTGTTCATCAATGACTGAGGGCCGCGTGGGCCGGCGCGTCCTCGTCGTCGCCGGGGCCGTAGTGGTGGTGGCCGCCGTGGCTACCCTGTCGCTGGGTCTGCACCGACAAGGTGAAAAACGCGACCTGATCGCCCGTTGCAACCAGGTCTCAGCCGAGTTCGAAGGCCGGGAATATACGCGGGATCCGGACACGCCCGGATTCGAGATGCTGCCAGGGAATTCGGCGGACGCCTACTGGGAGGCGAACGATCTCTATCCCAAGCTGGCCAAGCATCAATCCGATCCGCTTCGGATGATGGGGAGCCCGGCGACGGGCTGGCCGGATGCCGGAGAGGGCGTCGAACCTGGTGCGGCAGACGCTGGTCCGTCCATCCCACAAGCGTGCGTGGACGCCGGTGTTCCGGACCTTCCCGACGATCCGGTCGTCGCCGCCCTCGATGCCGGGGGCTGCCTTCACTTGCGCAACACTCGGCCTGCCGTGGCCCTGGTCGAAGAGGGGAGCCGCCGCGCCGGAACCCGCAGCATGTTCTCGCTGTGGGACGATCGGTTCACCTTCCACGAAGACTTCTCGGGGTTCTTCTCCAAGACCCTCCATTCATACGGCCTGGTCCGCGCGCTGTACTTCGAGGCCTACCTGGCCGGGCTACGGGGTGACCACGAGCGGCAGGTACACCTGTGGGGCGTCGCGCTACGCTATGGCGCCGACATGATGCAAGGGGCTGGGGTGATGGGCGCCCTGGCCGGGCTCAGCTATCAGGACAGTGTGGCGCGGGCCATCGAGTCGGCGCTGCTGGCCGATGCCCTGGAGCAGGCCCCTCTCGAACAGCTATACGCGGACCTGGCCTACGTGAACCGACACGGGCCGGACCTGTACGCCCTGTACGCCTCGGAGTACCTCACCTTGGCGGCCTACTGGCTCGAGGAAGACGAGGCTCGCCTACCCCGCGGCGGGCTCCTCTTCGAAGAGGACCGGCCAACCCAGTGGGATAAGGCCACCTCGGAACTGGATGTCAGCGGCACATGCGTCGTAGGCGACGCGCTATTGGCGCTGGCAGACGTGGAATACACCGATCGATTGGAAGCCTACGCCCAGGCCCCACTCTCCGAGACCTACGACAGTCCGAGCCTAGGGGCCACCTACGCCACCCTCGACGCCCGCCTCACCGCTCACCACAGCGGGATGCTGGCGCTGCAAATCGGCGTAGCCGACGCCCTCTACCGCCGCGAAAACGGGACGGCTCCACCGTCACTGGAGGCCCTGGCCGCCGCCTACCCCGATCTCCCGGTCACCGATCCCCTCACTGGCGAGCCGTTCCGGCTGGTCCACGACGGGGAGGGCCGGGCGGTCATCAGCGAGGCCGTCGCTCCAGAACTCCAGGAAGCGCTAGGGCTACAGATGCTGACGGTGGCACCCAACGAGGAGACCTTCCGCATCGAGCTCCCCGATGCCGAGTGACCCCAAAGGCCGCCCCCTGGGCAAGGCCGAGCGGTTCTACTGGCTGTTCGACCGCTTCGCGTGTACCAACTTCGTCATCACCACCGAGCTGGCCACCGCGCCGGCCACCGATGACCTCCAGGCGGCATTCGACCGGCTGCGCTCGAGCCACCCGTTCCTCGGCACCTGCATCACCGCAACCGACGGGGAGCCGTCCTTCGTCGCGCTGGACGGCACTCCGTTTGCGGTGACCTGGCTGGACGACGACACCGAGCTGAGCGCGGAGATCGAACGGCAGTTGGAGTTGCGCTTCGGCCTGGACGAACCACTGGTGCGTTGCACCGGCCAGCGCAACGGTAGCGGCGGGGCCACGCTGCTATGGACCTTCAGCCACGCCCTGACGGACGCTGGATCCGCGGCGCGGCTGGTGCACACCCTCGTCACCGAGGCCGGCTCCGATACCGAGCTGTGCACCAGCCAGCTCACGCCCCCCACGGAGGCGTTGTTCAGCCGTGGCGTGCGAGGCCTGCGAGGGCTGCTGTTACTGATGGGCACGATGCTGCGGGATCTGCTGGAGCGCCTGCGGACGCGCGCGCCCCAGCGCCCACCCCACTGGCCGGCCCCAGGGGCCACGAAACGCCGGCTGCTGGACCTCCCCATCGCCTTCGACCCCGAGCAGACCGCCGCGTTGGTAGCCCGCTGCCGGGCCGAGCAGACCACCGTCCAAGGAGCGATCTGCGCCGCCCAGCTGCTGGCCCTGACCGGCCAGTTCCCCTCCGGCAGCACGCCGCGGCTCAACATCCACTCTGCGGTCAGCCTGCGCCCACGCCTGGATCCCCGCCCGCCGGACGATCAGCCGGGCCTGCACATCTCCATGGTCAAGACGCTCCACCGGCCGGGTCCAGACGCCGACCTGTGGGCGATGGCCCGGGAGGTCCAGGCTCAGCTGGCGCACAAGTTCGGCCGGGGGGAGGGAGAGCTGGTGTGGCAACTGTTCCCGGTGGGGTGGTTCCCCACCACCGACGATGGCGCCCGCAAGCTGGCCCGGGTGGTGGGCAACGACGCGGTGACCTCGATCGTGACCAACCTGGGCCGCATCGGGGACGCCGAGGGCACGGACGGGACGCTGCGGGGCATGGGCTTCGCCATGGGCGCCCACCCGGACTGTGCTCTGGTCACCGCAGCGATCACATGCGGCGGTCAGCTACGGCTGCATTGTGGCTTCAACACCGAGGTGGTGACCCCCCGGGCCGCCGGCGAGATGGGCGCGACGATGCGCCAGCTGCTCGTGGAGCTATAACCCCAGCTGGATCCCGAAATAGAACTTCATGCCCGGGGTGGGCTCGTGGACGATGTAGCTGCTGTCGTCCCACTCGGGGCGGCCGTCGGCGCGCTGGACATGCACCTCGAAGCCGGCGTATGCCCCGATCAATCCCACGTTGCGGAAGGCCAGCAGGCCACCGAACTCCAGGCCGCCGAAATCGGACCGCAGCGGCGTGCCGTCGAAATCGGCCCAGCCCCGGCCGATGACCCCGGCGATGTACAGCCGGCCTTGGTCCTCCCGGAACATGGGCCCGGCCTGGCCGGAGACGGACGCCGTGCTGAAGCCGAAGTCGTCCTCGTCGTCCCCGAGGGCACCGGTGAGCACCGCCCGCGCCATGAAGATATCGAACAACCAGCCGGCGGCCATCCGCCCCGCGAACGCCCGGCCGCTGTGCCCTTGGTGCGGCAGGATCCAGCCGTCCAGGCCCAGTCCCAGCTGCACCGTGGGGCGGAAGAAGCGGGTGGGATCGTGCTCGGTGTACTCGGGGGGTGGATCCGGCTCCGGCGGCGGGGGCGGCGGCTGGTCGAGGGCCTCCCCGTCCGGCGCATAGGGGATGGCCAGGGGCCGACCGCCGGTCCCGGTCACCCCCGCCCTCAGGGTCGGGCCGAAGGGCTCGCCGCACCCGTAGTCGCTCTCACAGGCCACATCCAGCAGCTCTTCGGCGTAATAGCCCTCTGCCCGCAGCTCGTTCCACGCAGCCTCGGCGCCCTGGGTGGGATTGCCCTCGATCTGGCCACCGCAGCGCTCCACGAAGCACATCAACGCCTGGGTGTAGAGGTAGTCGTCCGCCGCGGCGTGGCTGCGGAACTCCAGGGCCGGATCCTCCGCCTCGGCCGGCTCGTCGGCGTGGGCCGCACGGGGGGGCAGCCCGCAGCAGACGGCGAGCAGACCCACACCAAGGATGAGGAGGACCGCTGTTTTCATGACTAATCCATGCAACACACGCCCCTAGATTACCCTTCCACCGCCCTGCGCAAGAAATGAAACCACCCCGATCTGGTATCCTGCGCCGACCCCATGACCCACTCCGCTCCCAGAAAAGCCGGCCGCCCCCGTAACCCCATCGATCGCTCGACGCTGCTGGCCATCGCCCGCAGGGCGTTCGCCGAGGCCGGCTACGCCGGCGCCACCATGAACGCCATCGCCGAACAGGCGGGGCTGCGCAAGGCGTCACTGTTCCACCACTTCCCCACCAAGCAGGCGCTGTACATCGAGGTGGTCTCCACCATCGCCACCGATCTGGGCAACCTGGTGTTCGAGGCGGACCTGGCCGAAGGGGAGTTCCGTCACCGGCTGGACCGGGTCACGGAGCGGCTGGTGCGGTACCTGGGCACCCACCCCGAGTCGGCCAAGCTGCTGATGCGGGACGCCGTGGACAGCGGCGAGTTCGTCGAGGGTCCGGGGCGGGACATCATCCAGGCGGTGCTCACCGCCGCCACCCACTTCTTCACCTATGCCATGGAGCGGGGCGACATCCCCCGCCAGGATCCCCAGCAGCTCACCCTGTCGATCCTGGGCATCCACATGACCTGCTTCGCCATCGCCGATCTGTCGTCGGGCCTGGCCGGTGAGGACATGCTGTCCCCGCGTATGGTGGACCGGCGCGTCCGCGAGACCCGCGCCCACGTGCGGCTTGTTTGCGGCCTGCCGCGGGACGAGGGCCGGTAGCAGGGACTCCTGTCAGACGATGCGGCCGGCGGCCGCTTCCTTGCACAGGCGACGGATCCCCTCGTCGTCGGAGACCACCGAGGCGGCCTGGCCCAGCACCTGCGCCACCGTCTCCCTGGAGACCTTGACCGCCTCGCCGTCCAGCAGCTGCGGGCTCCGGCCCACCAATTCCAAGGTGGCAAAGGCCAACACCATCGGCACCAGCACGAACAGCCGCACGGCGACGGCCTGGCGAGGCAGCGCCAGGGTGTACTCCAGGGCCTGCTCCAGGTTGCCCTCGGCCATCGCTACCACGTCGCGTACCACCGCCATGGCCGGCTCCCGCCGGGCCGGATCCAGCAGCTCTCCCGGTGCGATCTGGTGCCTGTCGCACAGGCTCGCGGGCAAGAAACACCACCCCCGCGGCCGGTCGGCGGCCACGTCCTTGACGATGTTGGTCATCTGCAGGCCCAGGCCAAAGGCCACCGATCGCTGCTGGAGTTCTTGCTGGCGGCGTGGGGAGATGTGTTCCCCCTCGACGGCCAGGAACACGGCCGTGAGCAGGTTGCCCACCGTCCCGGCGACGTAGTAGCAGTACCGCTCCAGGTCCTCCTCGTCGTGCAGGACGGTCAGCCCCTGCGTGCCCTGCCAGCGGCCGGCGTACTCGGCCATGCCCACCGCCATCTCGATGATGGGCGGGCGGGCGGCCTCCCGCAGCGATTCGTCCAGGCCGCGGAACCGGCGGAACGGTGCACCGCAGGCGGCGACCAGGGCGTGGTCCGGCGAGCGGTCTGTCTGGTCCATGAAGGCGGCTTCCAGCACCGCCGGATCCGCCCCGTCGTCCTCCATCAATCCCACGAACACGTCGAACAGCTCCTGCCGGCGCGCGTCGGGCAGGTCCTCGTCATCCTCGATGGTGTCGACGATGCGGCACAGCAGGTAGGAGGCTCGGACCACCTCCCGCAGCGGCTCGGAGAGGGCCTCGATGGAGAGCGCAAAGGTCCGGGAGACCTTGGGTAGGATTTCCATACAGAATTTCAGATCATCCATGGCTGCCTCACGACCCAACCATGCACCACGCGCACGAGACTCACAACTCGCCGCCAATTCTGTATGGTCGGGTCTCCCCATCAAGCCGGAGGAGCCCCCATGACCGAACCGCCGACCCTGACCACCGAGATCCGCGACCACGTCTTCCTCATCGGGCTCAACCGTCCCGACAAGATGAACTCCTTCAACCTGCAGATGCTGCGGGAGCTGGCCGGGGCCTTCACCAGCTACGAGGCCAACGACCAGCTGTGGTGCGCCCTGCTGTTCGCCCACGGGGACAACTTCACCTCGGGGCTGGACCTGGCAGAAGTGGGCCCGGCGGTGGCGTCCGGCGCCCAGCTGTTCCCCGAAGGGCAGATCGATCCCATGGACCTGGAGCCCCCCCGGCGGACCAAGCCGGTGGTCTGCGCGGTGCAGGGTTACTGCCTGACCATCGGCGTGGAGCTGCTGCTGGCCTGCGACATCCGGCTGGCGGCCCGGGGGACCAAGCTGGCCCAGATGGAGGTCCAGCGGGGCATCATGCCCTTTGGCGGCGCCACCTTGCGCTTCCCCCGCCTGTGCGGGTGGGGCAACGCCATGCGTTATCTGCTCACCGGAGAGCGATTCGACGCCGACGAGGCGCTGCGCATCGGGCTGGTGCAAGAGGTGGTGGAGCCACAGCGCCTGCAGGAGCGGGCCGAGGAGATGGCCCAGCTGGTGGCGGCCCAGGCGCCGCTGGCGGTTCAGGCCACCCGCCGCTCGGCTCAGGCGGCGGTGGAGGAGGGGCGGGAGGCAGCCCTGGCGGTGCTCATGGACCAGGCCCGCGGGCTGTTCGGCACGGAGGACGCCATGGAGGGAGTGATGTCCTTCGTGCAGCGTCGCCAGGCCAGGTTCAACGGCCGATAGCGGCGCTTGACGGGCGCCGAATCCCCGAATTTGCGCGGTTTTCACGATCACAACGTTTTGCAAGGAGAGCGTCGATCCCAGACGCGATGCTTGCCGCAAAGGGACTGTCCCATTTATCCTGTGTATGGATCCGAGGCACTTCAGCCTCGTCCGTCGGCGACGCTCAGGTGTTCGAATTGGCGCGCCGGCCACGATCAACAAGGAAACCACATTTTCTATGCGCTCAACCGCCCCGATGGTGTTGCTGCTTTCCGTGCTATGGGCGCTCCCCGCGGCCGCCCAGGATGCGCAGGTCGGCGACAAGGTGATGATATCCCTGGTGGACGGCTCCACCGTGATCGGCCTGCTGATGGGCAAGCTCTCCGAGGGGTACCTGATCCGCGAGGAGGGCGCCTACGACAACCGGCTCATCGCCTACGACTGGGTCCACATGATGATGGTGGACAGCGAGGAGAGCGACGAGCCCGAACCCGAAGACGACGCCTCGGCGCATCTGGCACCACCGGTGGAAAACAGCGCTTCGTGGGGCAGCGGTACGGGGGCGCTGCAGCTCCAGGCGCACCCCACCTACTTCGTCATCATCGATCCCCGCACGGCCGACCGCTTCCCCATCAACTCCGACGGCGAGATCCTCGTCACCGCGCCCCGGCAGATCCTGGGCCGCACCTACAAGAGCTTCACCATCTACGACAACCTCGGTGGCAAGTACCGCAACGACGAGTTCTGGAAGACGGTCAAGGGGGAGGCCTGGTACGAGAACATCCTCACCCGGCCCCGCAAGCTCAAGATCGTCAGCGGGGTCCTGCTGGGGGTCGGCCTGCCGGTGATGGGGGCCGGGCTGGCGGTCACGGCCATCTCGCTGATCACGACGCTGATGAACGACACGGGCAACTACAACGGCTGCTTCACCGGCATGGGTATCCTGGCCATATCGATCCCGCTATTCGTCATCCGTGCGCCGCTGAAGAAGGAGATCGAGCTGGCCGAATCCACCCTCTACGACCCCGACGAGATCTACCGGGCGGCCTATGCCTACGCGGAGATGTGGTCGGGCGGCACGGCGGAAGGTTTCCCGGGGCTGGACTCCCGCGCCAGCGATCACTGACCGGCGGGCGCCTCGGGCTCGATCGGTTCGAACTCCATCGGGTGGGCATCCCGGATCTGCTGCTCCAGATCGTCATAACCATCGGCGGTGTACACCTGCTCCCGTAGATCGCGGAAGGTGACGTAGGGCCACGAGCGGGTGATGGCGTTGACCAGCCACGCCGGTAGCCGGCCGCCGGGATCGACGAGGATCCGCACCTCGACGAAGGTCGTCTCCTCGTCGATGTACTTGGCGTAAAACGACGACGACAGCAGGGTGCCACGCACCACGCCCTCAACCTCGGGGTAGTCGGGGTGGTCGATGGACTTCATGGTGTCGTAGCACGTCCCCTTCTCCATGTCGTAGATGTACTCCTCCCCCCAGATGAAGTCCCGGTCGGAGAAGGGGCGGGGCAGGTGGGTGCGGTTGTAGGTGACCTGGTGGTCGATGTCGGGCTTCTCCACCTCGATGGAGGTCACGCAGTCCGCCACCCACTCGTCGGAGCGGTTGCTGTCCATGTAGACCGCCACGACGCGGTAGAAGTTGGCCTCGATCAATCCCTCGCCGCGCCACTCGTGGAACTTGGAGTCGTTCGTGCTGCGGCGCCAGCCCTCGATGCCGTCCTTGTTGTACATCCAGGACCAGCCCTCGTCGTCGGTCTCGCCGGCGAGGGCCGGGGCGGTGATCCCGACGAATCCAGCCAGCACCAGGGCGACGCAGGCCAGGCGGGCGAGAGGGTCGTGTAGACGGGTGAACGGGGTGCGTGCAGGCATCGGCTCCCTCCTCGGTGCCCCCTCCTCGGTGCGCAGCACTTTAGATCAACGGGTGCTGGATTGAAACGCCTGGGGTTGGTCGAACAGAACGGACGGCCTTTTTGGGGTTGCGTACCTCGATCTGGGTGGCGGCGCTGGTGAGCAGCTGGCCTGCCCCGGGGCCGAACCACCGATCCGCCGCCGCCGCCGCCTGCCCCACCAGCATGGGCCAGCCGTTGAGCCCGATGGCTCCCCGCTGCCGCGCCTCCCGCAGCAGCCTGGTCTCCCACGGGGCGTAGATCAGGTCCACCACCCGCTGGCCGGGCCGCAGGCAGCGGGTGGGCACGGGGGGCATGTTCTCGTTGCGGGGCTCCATGCCCCGGGGCGTGGCCTGCACCAGCAGGTCGCAGCCACCGATAGCCTGCTCCAGGCCCGGATCGCCCCAACTGAGCACCCGCGAGGCGGGCAGACGGGCGCCGGGCCTCCGGTCACCACGGCTCAGGCGGATCGGGTCCCGGGAGATGAGGGTGACGGCTACGCCGGCGCGCACCAGGGCCGCCGACACGCCCCGGGCCGCCCCGCCAGCGCCCAGCACCGTCGCCGTCCCGATCCCCTCTCCCATGGCCCCCAGGCCCGCCAGGAAGCCCGGGCCGTCCGTGTTGGCCCCCAGCAGCCTGCCGCCGTGGCGCTGGATGACGTTCACGGCGCCGGCGGCGCGGGCCCAGGGGTCCAGCTCGTCCATGGCCGCCGCCGCATCCAGCTTGTGGGGCACGGTGACGTTGGCCGCGTCCCACTCCCCGTCGCGCAGCCTCTGCAGCACGCCGAGCAGCTGGTGGGGCAGCACATCCAGCACTCGATAGTCCACGCGGGGGCCGCCCACGCCCGCGAGGGTGCCGAAGATCTCGGCGGAGCGGGAGTGGCCCACGGGGTGGCCTAGCAGGACCACCTTGAACGGCGCGGTTTTTGGATCCGGGGTGGCCATCAGCTTGCTCCCGAGGAGAGGGCCCGCAGGTCCTCGAAGAAGTCCGGGTGGGAGATGCGCACCCACTCGTGCCCGGCCAGGGTCGATGGCCCGCGGGCCATCGCAGCGGCCACAGCAGCGCTCATGGCGATGCGATGGTCCGCCGCCGCATCGACCCGGGCGCCGCGCAGGGGGCCGCCGTCGATGACCATGCCGTCCTCCCGCTCGGTCACGCGGGCGCCGAAGGCGCGCAGCAGCGCCACCGTGGCGGCGATGCGGTCGCTCTCCTTGTGGCGCAGCTCGCCGGCCCCAGTAATGGTGGTGCGGCCCCGGGCCGTGGCGGCGGCCACCGCCAGCAGCGGCAGCTCGTCGATGGCGTCCACCACGTCCGCCGCCCCCACGTCGATGCCGTGGAGGCGGCTGGAGCGGGCGGTGATGCAGCCAGATGGTTCGGGGGCGGCGGCGTCTTCCCGGTAGTCCAGCTCCGCGCCCATGCGCTGCAGCAGCCGCAGCAGGCCGGTGCGGCGGGGGTTGAGACCCACCTCCTCGACGGTCACCCGGCTTGCGGGCAGGCAGCAGGCCAGCACCAGCGGGTAGACCGCAGCGCTGGGATCCCCGGGTACGGTCAGCGACAGCGGCGACAGGGGGGCGGCGCCCCCGCGGACGTGCCACCCCGGGCCATCCCCCGCCGGGCGGACGGGCGCACCCATGGCCGCCAGCAAGCGCTCCGTGTGGTCCCGGGTGGGGCGTGGCTCCACGACGCGGCTCTCCCCGTGGGCCTGCAGGGCCGCCAGGATCACCGCGCTCTTCACCTGGGCGCTGGCCACGCCCGTAGCAATGGGCGCACCTCTCAACGATGTGCCAGCCACTTCGATGGGTAGGGTCTCTCCCCCGCCAGAGCGCGCCCCCAGCTCGGTCAACGGCCGGGTGATCCGCCCCATCGGCCGCCGGGACAGGGAGCGGTCCCCCATCAGCACGAACCGGCCCCGCCGGCCGGCCAGCAGCCCCATCAGCAGCCGGGCCGTGGTACCGGAGTTGCCGCAGTCCAGCTCCAGGGGATCCGGGCCCCCGCGGTCCAGCCCCTCCCAGCCCACGCCCTCGACGACCACCTGGTCGTCCGCGCGCCGGATGGGCACCCCCAGCCGCCGCAGGGCCCCGGCCGTGGACCGCACGTCCTGGCCGCTGGCCAGGCCGCAGATACGGCTCTCACCGGTGGCGACGGCCGCGAACATCAGGGCCCGGTGGCTGATGGACTTGTCGCCGGGGACGCGCACCGTGCCGCGCACGGACGCCAGCGGTTCCAGCTTCAGGGGGTGCGGCATGGCCGGGCCTCCCCCTCTGTCGTGAAGGGGCTGGCACCCTGCACGAAGTGGCTAGCACCCGGTAATAGCCCCTGCAAGAAGGCCGCCGGATCCCCGCCCTGCTCGATGATCTCGATGAGGGCGCTGCCCACCACGACGCCGTCGGCGTGGCCGGCCAGCGCCTCCACCTGGCTTGCGTGGCGGATGCCGAAGCCGGCCAGTACCGGCAGCGGTGATACGGCCCGGACCCGGTCCAGGTACCGCTGCAGCTGGGACTGCTCGGCCGTTTCCCCGCCGGTGATCCCGGTGGTGGAGACGGCGTAGACGAAGCCCCGGCTGGCCTCGCACAGCCGGCGCAGGCGGGGTTCGGGTGTGACCGGCGTGACCAGCTGCACCAGCGCCAGCCCCCGTGCCGCCAGTGCCCGATCCACAGGGCCGCACTCCTCCAGCGGCAGGTCCGGGATGATCAGGCCATCCACACCGCAGGCGGCCGCCCGCCGGGAAAGCGGGTCGAGGCCGAAGGCCAGCAACGGGTTGAGGTAGCTCATCAGCAGCACCGGCGCCGACGGCCGGGGCTCCAGCCAGGTCAGGCCGTCGAGGATGCCCGCCACGGAGGTGCCGCCGGCCAGGGCGGTGCGGCTGGCCCGCTGGATGGTCAGGCCGTCGGCCATCGGATCGCTGAACGGCACGCCGATCTCCACCACGTCCGCCACCTCGGCCACGGCCCGCAGGTCCCGCTGGAAGCGCTCCGGATCCGGGTAATCCGCGGTCAAGAAGGCCGCCAGCGCGGGGCGCCCCGATGCTGCCGCGGCCCGCAGCGCCGCCTCGATGCGGTGGCTCCCGCGGGCGCTCATAGCAGGCCCCCTTCCATCCGCTCCACCAGGGCCGGCAGGTCCTTGTCCCCACGGCCCGAGAGGCCCACCAGCACGATGCTGCCGGGCTGACGCCGGGCCACGCCGCGGGCCCCGGCCAGGGCGTGAGCCGACTCCAGGGCCGGTAGGATCCCCTCCAGGGCGCAGCACTGGTCCAACGCCCCCAGGGCGTCGTCGTCCTCCACCGCCTCGTAGCGGGCCCGGCCGACGGCCGCCAGCAGCGCGTGCTCCGGCCCCACCCCCGGGTAGTCCAGTCCGGCGGAGACCGAGTGGGTCTCGCTCACCTGGCCGTCGTCGTCCTGGAGCAGCTGGGAAAAGCAGCCGTGTAGCACCCCCGGCATGCCGTGGCCCAAGGTGGCGGCGTGCTCCCCGGTCAGGGCGCCACATCCCCCGGCCTCGATCCCCAGCAGGGCCACCCCGTGATCGGCGATGAACGGGTGGAACAGGCCGATGGCGTTGGAGCCCCCGCCCACGCAGGCCACCGCCGTGTCCGGGAGCCGGCCGCAGGCGTCCAGCACCTGCCGCCGGGCCTCGTCGCCGATGACCGACTGCAGCTCCCGCACCAGGTAGGGGTAGGGGTGGGGACCCACGGCCGAGCCCAGCAGATAGTACGTCTCCAGCGGGTCCGAGACCCACTCGCGCAGGGCGGCGTCGATGGCGGCGCGCAGGGTCCGGTCCCCCGTCTCCACCAGGTGCACGGTGGCGCCCAGCTGCTTCATGCGGAACACGTTGGGGGCCTGGCGGCGGGCGTCCACCGCCCCCATGTAGACCTCGCAGGGCAGCCCCAGCCGGGCGCAGGCGGCGGCGGTGGCCACCCCGTGCTGGCCGGCGCCGGTCTCGGCGATGATGCGCCCCGCCCCCAGCCGGCGGGCCAGCAACGCCTGGCCGATGGCGTTGTTGATCTTGTGGGCGCCGGTGTGGGTCAGGTCTTCGCGCTTGAGCAGCACCTGGGCGCCCCAGGCCCGGGACAGGCCCGACGCCGGCGTCAACGGTGTGGGCCGCCCCACCCAGTGGCGCAGCTCCCCATACAGCTCGGCGCGGAAGGTCTCGTCGGCGAAGGCCTGCCGCACCCCCTCTTCCAGGCGGGCCAGCGTGCCCACCAGCAGCTCGGGCACGAAGCGGCCGCCGAAGGGTCCGTAGCGCCCGTTGACGTCCGGGTAGCGCCCGTCCACCAGGGCCGCCAGGGTCTCCTCGGCCGTCCCATCAACCTGCGGTGCGAACATGATCGTCCTCCAGCTCCCGGCTCACCGCGCGAACGGCGGCCACGAATTCCTCGATGCGCTTGGGATCCTTGATGCCGGGGCGGGACTCCACCCCGGAGCTCACGTCCACGGCGTAGGGCCGCACCGTGCGGATGGCTGCGGCGACGTTGTGGGCGTCCAGGCCACCGGCCAGTACCAGCCGCACCCGGCGGGCCGGCTCCTGCAGCTGGTGCCAGTCCACCACCGCGCCGCTGCCGCTGACAGGCCCCTCGACGAGGGCCAACGGGCGCCGGGGATGGTAGCGCCGGACGTGCTCGTCGAAGCCGGGCAGCCCCCCCTCCCCCAGCCGGAAGACCGGCAGGGTGACCGACGCCGGAGCCCCATCCGCGTCCGCCTGGATCTGGTCCGGCCGCAGCTTGGCCAGCACGTGGTACAGCAGCCGCCGCTCGGGGCGCCGGAAGACCGCCACCCGGGCCACCGCCGGCGGGGCCAGCCGGGCCAGCGTCAGCGCCTGTGCCACCGTCACCCGCCGCGGCGACGGGGCGAACACGAAGCCCACCGCGTCGGCGCCGGCCGCCACCGCCGCCGCCACCGCCTCGGGGGTCGTCAGGCCACAGATCTTCACGCGCACCATCACGCCGCCCTCCCGGCCCGCCGGCCCGCGTCCAGCAACGCCGCCACCGCCGCGGTGGGGTGGGCCGACCGCATCAGCGCGCTGCCCACTAGGGCGTGGGTGTAGCCATCGGCGGCCACCGCCGCAGCCCCCGCGGCGTCGTCTATCCCGCTCTCGGCCACCCGTGGGCCCGAAGGGAAGTGGCCGGCCAGCCGGTGGTGGCGGTCCGGATCCACCTCCAGGGTGGCTAGGTCCCGGGCGTTGACCCCAAGCAGCACCGTCTGGGAGCGTCCGGCGACCGCCTCGGCGCTCCGCTGCAGCTCGTCGGCGCCAAAGCTCTCCAGCAGCACGAACAGCCCGGCCTCGGCGGCGGCGTCCAGCATCTCTGCCAGCAGGCCGCCGGGCAGCATCCGCTCGATGAGCAGGGCCCCGGCAGCCCCCGCCGCCCGCGCCTCGAACAGCTGCAGCGGGTGCACCAGGAAGTCCTTGCGCAGCACGGGGACCGTCACGGCCGCTGCCGCCGCGATCAGGTGGCTCAGGGCTCCGCCAAAGCGCACCGGCTCGGTGAGCACGGAGAGGACCGCCGCGCCCCCCAGCTGGTAGGCCCGGGCCCGGCGGGCGACCAGGCTCCCTCCGTTCCCCGGCCGGGCCACGAACGCCCCGGCGGACGGGGAGCGCAGCTTGACCTCGGCGATGAGATCGAAGCCCTCGTCCGAGGACCGCAGCACCGGCGGGGGCGCCGTGTCCGCGGCCCGCCCGCGTATGGACGCCCCGCGCAGGGACGCTGCCCGCTCACGGCTCGCCCCTTCCATCTCGGTCAGCAGATCAGGCAGCGTATCCCCTCCCCAGCGCGTCGAGGCGGCCCAGCAGCACGCCGGCGGCGCCGTCGTCGATGGCCGCCGAGGCCGCCGCGGTCGCAGCCCGGGGCGAATCCGCCACGCCGGCCAGCTCCAGCGCCAGGGCCGCCCCCAATACCAGCGCGTCCCGCTGGGGCCCCGCTTCCCCGCGCAGCACGGCCCGCAGCCTCGCCGCATTCTGCGCCGCGTCCCCTCCCAGCAGCGCCCCGGGGGTGCAGCGGGGCAGCCCGTAGTCCGCCGGATCCCGCTCCTCCCGCCGCACCTGCCCCGGCCGCACGTCGAACCGCACGAAGGGCCCCACCGGGGTGGGCTCGTCCCAGCCCGGCTCACCGTGCACCACAAACGCCCGCCGGATCGGCAGCCCGCTGAGGGTCTCGGCCATCAGCTGCGCCGCCGGCACGTCGAAGGCCCCCACCAGCAGGTGGGCCGGCTCGGCCGGGTTGGTCAGCGGCCCCAGCACGTTGAACACCGTGCGGATGCCCAGGCTGCGCCGCACCGCCGCCAGCGCCCCCATGGCCGGGTGGTAGTACGGCGCGAACAGGAAAGTGAAGCCCGTCTCTTGCAGCACCGTCCCCGCCCGCTGTTCGTCCAGCGGCAGCCGCAGGCCCAGCTCCTCGAGCACATCGGCGCTGCCGCACCGGCTGGACACGGACCGGTTGCCGTGCTTGACCACCCGTAGCCCCGCCGCCGCCGCCAGCAACGCCGCCCCCGTGGACAGGTTGAGGCTGCCCGAGCCGTCCCCGCCCGTGCCCACGATGTCCACCAGCGGTTCGCCGGGCTCCAGCGCCGGCCTCCTGGCCAGCCCCCGCATGCCCACGGCAAACCCGCGGATCTCCTCTGCCGTCTCCCCCTTGGCCCGCAGGGCCGCCAGCACGGCGCCGGCCAACGGTGGGGCCACCGCCTCGTCTGTCAGCCCCACCAGCAGCTCGGTGGCCTGGTTCTGGGAAAGATCACGGCGCTCCAACAGTTGTTCCAGCACGGCCCTCATCGTCCCGCCCCTTCCCCCTCCAGGAAGTTGCGCAGCAGCGCGTCCCCCTGGGGTGTCAGCACGCTCTCGGGGTGGAACTGCACCCCCTCCGCCGGCAGCTCCCGGTGGCGGATCCCCATCACCTCGCCGTCCGCCGAGGTGGCGGTCACCTCCAGCTCGCCGGGCAGGCCGTCCTCCTCCACCGCCAGGGAGTGGTAGCGCCCCACGGTGAGCGGATCCGGCAGCCCCTGGTAGATCGTGCGGCCGTCGTGGCGCACCGGCGACGCCTTGCCGTGGACCAGCTGGCGGGCCGAGCCCACCGAGCCCCCCAGCACCGCCGCCAGCGCCTGATGGCCCAGGCAGACCCCCAGCACCGCCGCCCGGGGCAGCAGCGCCTCGATGGCCCCCATGGACACGCCGGCGTTCTCCGGCCGGCCCGGCCCCGGGGAGACCACCAGATGGCTGGGCCCCATCTCCCGCGCTCCGGTGGCGGTGATCTCGTCGTTGCGCCGCACGGTCACCCGGGCGCCGAAGCCCCGCAGGGCCTGGACCAGGTTGAAGGTGAAGCTATCGAAGTTGTCGATCAGCAGTACGTGGGGGGTCATCGGCTCACTCCCGTGCGGTCCGCCGCGTCGTGCAGCGCCAGTTTCAGGGCCGCGCACTTGGCCAGCACCTCGTCGTATTCGTGGGCCGGGTCGCTGTCGGCGACGATGCCCGCTCCGGCCTGGTAGCTGTACTGGCCGTCACGCAGCACCAGCGTGCGGATGGCCAGCGCCTGGTCCATGGCCCCGCCCGTGCCGAAGTAACCGGCTGTGCCGGCGTACAGGCCACGGCGCACCGGCTCCAGCTCCTCGATGAGCTCCATGGCTCGCACCTTGGGCGCCCCGGTCACCGTGCCGGCGGGGAAGGTCGCCGCGAACAGCTCGAAGGCGTCCACCCCCTCCTCCAGCTGGCCCTGCACCCCGCTGACGAGGTGCATCACGTGGCTGTAGCGCTCGATGCTGCGGTAGGGCTCCACCTCGATGGTGCCGGGCACGGCCACCCGCCCCAGATCGTTGCGGGCCAGGTCCACCAGCATCACGTGCTCCGCCGCCTCCTTGGGGTCGAGGCGAAGCTCCCGTTCCAGGGCCGTGTCCGCCCGGGGATCCCCGCCCCGGGGCCGGGTGCCGGCGATGGGGCACAGGCTGGCGGCCCGGCCCTGCAGCTGGACCAGCGCCTCGGGGGAGGAGCCCACCACCGCCATGTCGTCGAAGCGCAGGAAGTACAGGTAGGGGGACGGATTGCTCAGCCGCAGCGCCCGGTAGACGTCGAAGGGGTCCAGATCGCAGGCGCCGCGGAACCGCACCGACAGCACCAGCTGGAACACCTCGCCCGCGGTGATCTCCCCCTTCACCCGCGCCACCGCCGCCAGGAACTCGTCCCGGGTCAGGCTGGGGATCGCCTCCCCCACCGTGCCGCGGCCCCTGGGCTCCGGCACCGGGCCCCGCAGCGCCTCCACCACCCGGCGGCACAACGCCTGGCGCTCCTCCTCGCTGCCGGCGTGGAGCACGGCCAGGCGGCGGGTCAGGTGGTCGAACACCAGCAGCGAGCGGGGGGCCACGAACGCCGCCTGGGGCTCTCCGTCAGGGTTCTCCGCCAGCCGGGGCAGCCGCTCGAAGCGCCGCACCACGTCGTAGCCGGCCACCCCCACCAGCCCGCCGGGCAGCGGTAGCCCCGGGATCTCCGGCAGCAGTTGCGGGGCCCGCCGCAGCGCCCAGCGCAGCGTCGCCAGCAGCTCGTCCCGGTCCGCCGGGGCCGGGCGCTGTTCGCCGTCCACCGTCAGGTGGTCCTCGTCCAGGCGCAGCTCGTGGGCGCTGCCCAGCCCGATGAAGCTGAACCGCCCCGGCTGCTGGGCGCTACACACGCTCTCCAGCATGAAGCGCGGGTCCAGCTCCCCCAGCTTGAGGAAGGCGGACACCGGCGTGTCCAGATCGGCCGCGATGTCGAAAGGAGGTTCCATCTCTCCTCCGCATCCGGCGGCTATGGGGGCGGGCACAAAAAAACCCACCCCCGGGGCCGCCGGAGGTGGGTTGGGTTGACTCTAACTTGTGCGACTAGTCGCGCGTGTCCCCGGCCACCTCCGTGGTGGTCCACCACCACCAGCGATGGGCGGTGAGGGCGAGGGAACAGGCGTGGTCGGTCGCGGTGCTCATGTTGGGGGAATCGTGGCGATGATCGGCGTTCACTGTCAAGGGCTTTTCACCCACTTTCTGGCGAGCCTTCGGCTCGTGCCGTGGTTCCCCGCATGCGCGGCGTTCGCGCGTGCATGGCTCGCCGCTGCCGGGGTATCCTTGGGGGGAGAATCCGCCGTGTTAGGAGATCCGCATGGAACTGTCGCAGCTACTCGAGCGAGACGATATTCCGGACGACGCCAAGGCCGTCATCGAAGACGCCATCGCCCAGGCCGGGCGTTCCGAACGTCTGGAGCGGATGTGTGAACACTCCCGCGACGTGATCTACGTGCGCCGGTTCGACACCAACGAGTTCGAGTTCATGAGCCCGTCGTGCGGCGAGGTCATGGGCATCCCCCAAGAGGACGTCTACCAGCTGGGCCACGCCCACATGGCCACGCGGATCCACCCCGATGACCTGGCCCACATGACCGCAGCGGCCATGGAGGAGATGACTCGGATCGACGCGCCCCGGATGACCCACGGCACCTTCGCCTACCGCATCGCCCGCGAGGACGGCACCCACGTCTGGATCGAAGAGCACTTCAACTTCTATCGCGACGAGCACGGCAAGCCGAGCTTCGTCGTCGGCAGCTGCCGCCGCATCGCCCACAAGCCTGGCGCCGCGGCCGACCCGGACGAGCTCGAAGAGGAGATCTCCCACGACACCCTCGCCCTGATCGCCCGCTCCATTGCCCACGACTTCAACAACCTGCTCGGGGCCATCATCGGCAACGCCGAACTCGCCATGTCCGATCTGCCGGACGACGCCCGGGCGAAGCAGCAGCTGGCCACCATCCACCGGGCCTCCCTGCGGGCGGCCGAATTCAGCCAGCGCCTGCTCAAACTGGGCCAGGACGGCGAAGGCCACGAAGGCCCCATCGATCTGCCCGAGCTGATGAGCGAGGTCGTCAAGATCTGCAAGCCGCTGGTGCGCCGGGGGGTTCACGTCAGCCTGGACGTGGTGCGCCCGATTCCCACCATCCGCGGCGACGCGACCCACCTGCGCCGGGTGCTGTTGAACCTGCTGACCAACGCCCTGCAGGCCATCGGCTCCGGCCCCGGCCACGTGCGTATCGTCGTGCGCACGAAGCTCCTCGACGGCGTCGAAAAAGCCGTCCTCACCATCGAGGACGACGGCTGCGGCATGGACGCCGACGTCCTCGAGCAGATCTTCACGCCCTTCTTCACCACCAAGCCGGACGGTACGGGCCTCGGCCTGGCCGTCATCCGGGGCATCCTCGACCGCCACCAAGGGGATATCGAGGCGACCTCCCAGCCCGGCGAGGGCACGACCTTCCGCATCACGCTGCCCGGCCTCGCCAGCTAGGTCTGGTATCCTGTGGGTGGGAGGAGAGGGCCATGAAAACCAGGATGGTGTGGCTGGGGATCGGGGCCACAGCGCTGCTGTTGTGGGGCTGCCCCGGTGAAGAAGAAAACTATGACTGGGACAACGACGGCGTGGTGGACGACCAGGACTGCGCCCCCCAGGATTCCTCGGTCTTCCCAGGGGCCACCGAACATTGCTCCGACGAGACCGACAACGACTGCGACGGCTACATCGACCTCGAGGACCCGGAATGCGGCGAGTGCGAGGGGGCGGGGATCTCGGTGCGTTACGACTGCGGCGACCTGACCCTGGAGGGCTGCTGCGACGGCGAGACGCTGTACTGGTGCGAGAACAACTACATTTGCACCCTGGAGTGCTACGAAGTCGCCCCGTATTGCGGCTGGCACACCGGCGGCCAGTACATCTACGACTGCAACACCCCCGGCGATCCGGCGCCGGACAATGACCCGCCCATGGAGTGCCCGCCGGGGATTCCGTAAGTTGACTTGCCGGGCGGACGCTACTCGACGACGGCCACAAACGTGGCGGAGAGGGTCCCCTCGCCGGCGGGTAAGCGCGCCGTGGCGGTCCAGTGCAGCCGCGCCCCGGCTGGCAGGGCGCTCAGGGCCTCGTCCGGTAGATGGAACTCGGGCTGCTCCAGCCCGGTCGCGCGGGCCACGGGCTCCAGCTCGGGGGTGGTCACCGTCACATCGTACAGGCTGCCGGCCGGGGCTCCCCGCCAACGCAGGATCGGCTCCTGTCGGGACAGCCTGGCGGCGGATGCATCCTCGAGCTGGGGGCCGTCCGCGGCGCGGTACTCGCCCGGGCCGTCGTCCGGGGCCAGCAACCGCGGCCCCAGCACCACCAGGGCCACACCCGCAGCCAGGGCCAGGGCGCCGGCGACGACCCGCTTCACCGGGAAGATGCGGCGGCGGGCGACCACGGCGGGCTCCTGTTCGGCTGCGCCCATCTGCACGGCGGAGCGCCAGGTGTACGCGCACCATGGGCATTCCCCGACGTGGTCCACCAGCGCCTCCACCTCGCTGGGGGGGAGTTCCCCGGCGGCGGCGGCCCAGATCCGGTCTGCGGAGGGGCACGAATCGGACGGCCCGTCCTGCGGGCCCGCCGTCGCGAACGCCTCGCGTAGCCTCTCCAGCTGGGGATCGGTCATGGGGTCACCCCCTTGCTCGTCAGGCAGCTGCGCAGGTCCGCCAGGCCCCGGTAGACCAGATTCTCGGCCTTCTTGGGGCTAAACCCCAGCAGCTCGCCGATCTGGGGCACCGTGTGGCCCAGCAGGTGCAGGCTCAGGGCCCGGCGACGGCTGTCCGCCGTCTCGCCCATGCAGTCGCGGATCGCCTGCCCCACCTCCCCCGAGTGCGTGGCCCGATCCGGCCGCGGCGCGCTGTCGGAGACCCGATCCACAGCGTCGGGGTCCGCGGTGCTCACCGGACGGCGATGACGTCTTCGGATCTCATCCATCAGCACGGAATGAGCCGTTCGTTTGATGTAGGAGACGTTGAGCTTGCGGTCCGATCCCTTGAGCTGGGACACCACCCGCAGCATCGCCTGCTGGGCCAGATCTTCCTCCTGATGACGCAGCCAGTCGGGGCAGATCCACGACACGGCGCGTTCTACGCGCTGCTGGATCTCCTCGATGTCCGCGCTCGTGAGGTTGATCGCTTCCAATGTCCCACCCATGGTCACTTGGCGAACGATTATGCTCGCGATCCCGTGCACAGGTGTCAATTGCGCGAAACGCAGGTAGCGCGCCAATCCGCGATCGGACGGCCATGGGGCCTCCCTTCTCGCACCTGAGTCACTGAACGCACGCCGGGCGGATTCCCCTCACTCGATCCTAAAAACTTCTGGAACTCAGCTGGCCCGGGATTCGAGACGCCGCAGCAGGCCCCACGCCAGCACCACCGCCCCCGCCAGCCCGATCCACCACAGGTACCGCCCCGGGGACCGCGATCCGGCGGGGAAGGGCGCGTAATCGCCGTCCCCCAGGACCACCACCCCGGCCCAGGCCTCGGTGGGCTCCCCGCGGTCCGCCAGCTCTCCTTGCGCGGCGGACACGGACTGGGCCACGGTCTCGCCCCGCCCCAGGTGGCGGTAAAACCGCTCGAAGAACGCCGCCGCGTCGTCGTCCCGCATGGGCCACAGGGTCGCCACCACGGTGCGGGACCCCCCCTGGAAGAATGCCCGGGCCAGCCCCAGCACCCCCTCGCCACGCAGCACGGTCCCCGTGGCGCTGGAGCAGGCGCTCATCACCACCAGCTGGCCGTCCAGCTCCAGCTCCGCGATCTCCCGGGCCTGGAGCAGGCCGTCCTCGTCGTCCGAGCCGGGGGACAGCACCACCGCCGAGCGCTCCGGGTGGTCCACGTCCACGATGGCGTGGGTCGCCAGGTGCAGCACCGCGTGGCCGGACAGGTCCATGCTCTTGAGAGTGGCCTCGGTGGCCTCCAGCCCCATCAGGGTCCGGCTGGATTTCGATCCGGGCCGGATCGCCGCCCGCGCCTCCCGGCGAGCCTCGGGCAGGGAGCCCAGCTGCTCGCCCAGCGCCTGGTCCCACAGCAGCACCCCGCGCATCTGCTCCCCGTCGCGTACCACCACCCCGCGCACCTGGGCCGGCTCCCTGGCGCCGACCTCCGGATCCGCCAGCGCCAGCACCGTCAGCTGGGTCGGTGACTGAACCCCCTGCAGCAGCAGCCACAGCGCCGCCGACGGCGTCGTGGTCACCGCGTAGCGTTCGGCCAGCGCCGTGGAATCCACCGGGATCGACGCCAGCGAGATCTGGTGCAGCGCCCCGTCGGGAACGATCACCAGCTCCCCCACCTGCTCGGGGAGCTCCGCCAGCACGGGCGCCAGCACCGCTTCCCCCACCACGGCCGCCGCCGTCACCTCGGATCCGTCGCGCTTGGCCACCAGGTCCACGTACTGCTCCACGGCGGGGCGCACCCGCGCCGTGTCCGGCAGCGGCACCACCACTCGCCGGTCCGTCGTCACCACCAGCGCCCACGCCGGGGTCCGCCAATCCGGGCGCAGCCAGGCGATGCACGACTCCCAGTGGGCCAGCTGGAACACCACCAGCGCCTGGTCCGCCGCCAGGGCCGCCTGCACCTCGGCCAGGGTCGGCAACGCCGCCGTCCCCGCCCCCACCAGCTGCGACTCCACCCGCGCCAGCTCGAGCTGGGCCAGGGTCACCCCGGCCTCCGCCTCCTCCAGCTGTTGCCGCAGCGCCTCCTTGGCCTCCTCATCCCCGGCGGCGAGGATCTGGCGTTGCACCTCGGTCACCTTGCCCAGGGCGGCCCAGTAGGCCTGACGCAACGGCAGCGCCTCCTCGGGGAGCTCGAGCTCCGAACGGGCGATGGTCTCCATCGACGTCCGGCCGCGCACCCGCTCCATCACCTGGAAGGCCCGCTCCACGGCGCTGGTGCCCGCGAGGGATGGGGGGAGCTCGCCCGGCAGCAGGGCCAGCCGTCCCGCCAGATCGTAGTAGGGCGAGGACCAGTGGGACCGCAGTCGGGCGCGGGAGGTGTCGGCCCACTCCTCGTCACGGAATCCCTCCAGCCGATCCAAGATGGCGTAGCTGTCGGCGATGGCGCCCTCGACGTCGCCCTGCTCCCAGCTCATCCAGACCCTCATCATGGCCTGCGTCGCTGCCACCTCCCCCTTGCCCACCTGGTCCGCCAGGGCGATCCCCTCGTCGATGGTCTGGAACGCCCGCTGTGGATCCGAGTCCAGCAGCAGCATGCCCACGTAGCCGAGCACATCGGGGTAGTACGACAGGTAGTCCAGCTCCCGGTACAGCTCCACGGCGTATTCCAGGTGGTCCAGCCCCTCCTCCCCCAGGGTCGCCCCCAGCTCGAACTCCGCCCCCGCCTCGGCAAAGGGATTGGATCCCAGCCGCGCCTCCTCCAGGGCCTGGCGGGCCAGCCGGAGCCGCTCCTCGGTCCCGTGCCGCTGCAGCAGCGTCTCGTTGTTCAGCAGCAGCTGTACCTGGGAGGACAGCGCCGTGGCGGCCACCAGATGGTCCTCCGCCTCCAGGCACAGGGTCACCAGCCGCCCGTTGTACGTGTAGGCCTGCTCCCATCGCCCCAGCCCCTGGTGGGCACTCCCCATCACGTACAGCCACAGCAGCTTGAGCTGGTGCTCCCCCTCGGGGAACACCGTCGTCTCGATCTGCTCCAGCAGGGCAATGGCCTTGTCGTACTCCCCCCGCCGGTAGAGCTGGCGGGCCCGCTGGGCCTTGACCGTGGCGGACAGCTGGGCCTCCCCCGCCGCGTCCGCCACCGCCTGCGCCTTCTCCAATGCGGCGAAGGCCTCGTCATTGCGCCCCTCGTACGTCACGAACGTGGCCAGCCCCAAATAGGTGTAGACCTTGCCCCGGCTGTCGTCCCCCTGGGCGAACCCCTCCAGGGCCTGGCCGTACATCGCCTCCGCCTGCTCCTCCCCCTGGTCGCTGGCCATGTTCGCCAGTGTCAGCGTCGCCCAGGCCGCCAGCTCCTCGTCCCGCTGGAGCTTCCTCAGCCGGGCCCGGGCCTGGTCCCAGTCCGCCCCCTGGCGGGCAGCGGTGTAGTAGCAGCGCGTCGCGTCCCGCGGCGACTCGGCCGTCGCCACCGCCCCGTCGCAGTCCGTCAGCAGGTCCGCGGACGCGGCCCCCGGCCCGGCGATCAGGGCGGTCGAGATCAAGGTGGCCAGCAGGGCCTGGCGTCCATCGAAGAGGTGAGCGGCCATGGGTGCTCCTCGCGCGGGGGCGGTTTGCCGCGCGGGAGTGTACCGCAGTCGCGTCCGGGCGAGGCTCTTATCTCCGTGCGCCGGATCAGGCCGGGGAGGACGGCGTCAACGGGGGAGTTAGTGCCCCGAAGCGGTCGCGAATTTTTTTCGTCTTTGACGCGCCGGGGTGTCCATAGGTCGCAAGCGTAACCCTGTGCCTGTGGAGGAACGATGATCCGTGCCTGGCGACCAGCCGCAGTTTTAGCCTGCCTGACCCTCCTCGCCTGTGGCCACGATCCCACCGATCCAGATCCGCTGGTGGGTGACGATGATGACACGGACGACGACCCCTACGGCCCGGGCGATCTGGTCGACTGCAAGGCCTGGGGGGAGGCGACCTTGGATGACGTCGGTTGGGTCGAGCTGTCCCGGCGTGAGCTGGACGGCGGGGTGGTGGAGATCGTCGGGGATTTCTCCGGGGGCGAGTTCGCCACCATCAACGCCATGGGTGAGCCCCAGCAGCTCGAGGGTGGACTGCACGAGGCCGCGGCCATCTACCTGCCGCCCGGCTTCCCGGACGGTCCCGCTGATGCGGCAGGTGTGGGGATCGTGCACGCGGTGCACGGCGCCGATCAGATCGTCGACGGCACCACCGGCGAGCTCGCCGCGATGCTGGGGCTGCCGATCCTGCGCCACGGGCAATACAGCGGTGACATCACGGCCTTCGGTTACGGCGGCCGTAACGACCTCACCTGGCTGGCCGGCGGCCTGCTCATGGAGCGCAACACCTGCGAGCTGACCGACACGGAGTTCGGCGGCTTCGTCGCCAAGCTCGTGGAGGTGGACGCCCGGGCGATCACGCTGCTGCAACGCATCGCCGAAGAGGAGAGTGGGATCGTCGACCGCGTCGGACTCTACGGCGGCTCCAAGGAGGGCTACGCCTGCTGGCTGGCCAGCGGCTGCGACCCGCGCATCACCGCAGCCGCCTGCCACGGCTTCCACATCCAGGACTCCCGATCGCTCGCCGCCTACGAGACCGACTGGTACTGCGACCCGGAGATCCAATCTAGGTTGCTGTTCCTGGACTGGCTGACCCACTCCCCCGCCGGGCAGCAGCTCGACGGGGCGCTGTCCGTCCCCGCGTTCGAGCACCAGCTGTATCCGTCCTTTTTCTTCCTCTACGGCGATATCGGCATGGACGGCATGCACGACGCCAACCACTTCCCCCAGTCCCAGGAGTCGGCGTTCCTCGAGAGCTTCGGCCAAAACTTCCGCTACTGGCGGGGGGAGACCAACACCCCGCTCCAGGGCGTCAACACCTACGCCATCTTGGCCGAGCGGCTGCGCCTGGGGGACGCTGCCATGGACGCCGAGCACCCCAAGATCACCTCGCTGGACGTCCACACCGACGGCCGTCGCTTCGCCGTCACCCTCACCGCCGCCCCGGCACCGGACGGCGCCGAGCTGTGGTGGACCCACTCGCCGGACCGGCGCTACAACGATCCCGGCCAGGCGGACTGGCAGCGGCTGGTCCTGGACGATCCGGGCGACGGTGTGTGGGTCTCCGAGCTCACCGACGAGGTGCCCGCGGGGGAAGAGGCGGCTTACTTTGTCCAGGTCTGGGCTGAGCGATCCCCACTGGGAGTGCCGCTGACCCACCCCGACGCCTCCTCCGTTCGCTTCCTGTTCCGCACCGAAGCGGGGGCCTGCACGGATCTGCAGTCGCCCGACTGGTGCGGCGACGATCCCGATCTCTGCGGGACACTGGTGTGCACCCCCGGCGAGGACATCCTCTCGTGCCCCAGCGACTGCGCGGGCCCGCTGCAAGAGACGATCGAATGCATGGCCGGCGCGTGTGCCCCCCAGTACGGCGACTGCGCCGCCGACACCGGCTGCGTCGACGCGCTGGCCTGTATCGCTGCTTGCACCGCCGAGGGAGAGTCCCTGCTCGACTGCACGACCAGCTGCACCGAGCCGCTGGATGCGTCCTCGCTGTCGGTCTTCGAGGCCCTGGCCGGGTGCGGCCAGAGCCAGGGCTGTCTGTAGCGCGCCGAGTCACCCAAAAAGCGCGCATTCGGTTTATCTGGATACGGGGCTAGGGAACAGCTAGCACGGTCCATGACAATACGGATGGCGAAACCAACGGGCAGTTAACTGTATTCGAAACCTGTCCGCCATCCCCTGCGGCCCAGAGCGTCGTGTCTGGCCCGGGGGCAAGGGATCGATCCACCCGGTCCGTGAGCCACGCAGCAGCAGCATTATGAGCAACCAAGCTGGGGTCTGTCTGGAGGGAAGCGAGCCGATGAACAGGCGTACCAAGTGGATCGGGTTGGATATCCAGGAGGGGAATATCGAGGTGGCCGTGCTCGACGACGACCAGCCGCCGTCCCAGGCGGTCACCGTCGCCATCGACAACGAGATCGCATCCATCTGCCGCCTGATGGAGGAGCTGCGCCAGGACACCACGGACCTGCGCGCCTGCTACGAGGCCGGCCCTCGCGGCTTCGAGATGCAACGCATGCTCACCAAGATGGATATCCAGTGTGAGGTCATCGCCCCGGCGAGGGTCCACGAGTTCGCCGATCGGGGGAGTAAGCCCCAGCATCGCGACGCCCTCAAGCTCGTCCGGCAGTACCGCGGCGGCCGGCTCTCCGCCATCTCGGTCCCCGACGAAAACCGGGAGTCATTGCGCGACCTGGTCCGTGCCCGTGAGGCCGTCGTCCGCGAGGTCCTCATGGCCCGCCTGGAGATGATGAAGTTCCTCATCCGCCGCGGCCGCGTCTACCGCAAAGCCTCCTACTGGAGCCCCGAACACCACGCCTGGCTCGGCAAGCAGACCTTCGAGCACCCGCGCACCCAATCCGCCTTCGACTACTCCCTCACCCACATGGAATACCTGGAAACCCGCCAGGCCGATCTGGAGTCAGACATCCTCTCCGTCGCCGGGCACGAGCCCTACCGTTCGGTGGTCAGGCGGCTGATGAGCCTGCGGGGGGGCACGGTGTTCTCGGCCATGTCTTTGATCGTGGAGTTGTGATAAACAACCCTTCCGTCCTGTGACAAAAAAGAATATCTTGCGTATGCAAGCGACCGATAGTGCAGAGGCTCAAAGAGATGGAGCAGCGCACTATCCAGGACATGGGTCGCACAAGCCAGAGACCTTCGGGTTGATGAGTGCACTACCCTGCGACACGGAAGGAGTTGGGTGGCAGAAAGCGCCACCCCACCGGGGTGTTGTCTCAACAGGACCAGATACCCGCGGCGTGGATCGCGAGCAAGGGTGTTGGATGGCTTGGGAATTGACCACCATTTCTCGTATTCGTTTCTTTGCGGATTTCGAAAGCGGACAAGTAGA
>CAZDDH010000002.1:0-113035 GCA_964504165.1 uncultured Rickettsiales bacterium
TTCATCTGTTCCAGTTGACGAGGCTCTTCGGAGCTTTCGGTTCCGTTGTCGCAGATCTCGGTCTGTCTCGGTCCCACGTCGGCGTCGGCGTCGTCGCAGTCCTCGCAGACCGACGAACCGTCTCCGTCCCCGTCCGGCTCGTCCTCGGTGGCCGCGTCGCAGTCGTCGTCCAGACCGTTGCAGATCGTCTCGGCGTTGCCGGGGAAGACGCCAGCATCCGTGTCGTCGCAGTCCCCGTCCTCCACGCAGACCCCGTCGCCGTCGGCGTCAGTACAGCCCGAGGTATCGTCGTCCCCGGTATCGTCGTCCCCAGACGTGTCGTCATCGGCCGCGACGTCGTCATCATCCGTGGTGTCGTCGTCCACTGGATCGTCGCCCGTGCAACCACCGAGACCGAGGAATCCCGCCAAGAAAGCGGCGGTGAGATGGTTCAAACCCGTTTTCATAACGCCTCCTTTAGGAAGGGTACGTGGGCAAACCGTCACGAGGAATCGCTCTTTCGGCCAAAGAACATGCATGTCTGGCCAGGTGCGTGGCGCCACTTCGATTACGAAGCTGAGCGATGGCGAGTGGGGAGGAGCGTCGGCAGGACTAATTCCGAAACGGCGATTACGCCGAAGACTGCTGGTCCCGTGGCTACGCGAACAGCCAAGCACCGCTTGCCAGGTCGGTGTAAGCGATGAGGATATCGTCACCGTCGATGGTGAACGGCAGATAACCGGGCCAGCACCCGCCGCCCTGGTTGGCGTCACCGAGTTCGTCGATGGGGTATTCGTTGCCGCAGTTGTCGCACACCACGGACGTACCGTTCTGCGAATAGCCCAACCCCGCCGAATAGCAGACCTCGCACGCGTCGAAGGCGATACGCGGATCACCATCGGTGCCCAGCACGGCAAAGAACTCCACCGGCCCTTCCGTGCTCTCGTACGTGTAGTACTGCAGATCGGTGGTCAGGCTCGACAAGGAGATCACGTAGTGCTCGTCCGCCGCGTCGTCGTCCGCCGCGTCGTCGTCCGAAGCATCGTCGTCAGACGCGTAGTAGTCAACCGAGTTTTAGTCGTAATACTCAGTGCCGGTGACCTCGCAGCCCACCAATAGAGCCAGCATGATGGCCGGCAGCAAGGCCAGCAGCTTCCAGTTCTTTATTGTCATCCGATCCTCCACGTGAGATTCATTCGGGTCGCCCGTAAGCGACCCAGGTAAATTCTGTCAGTCCCCCACCCTCTTCGGACGTCACGGTCAATGCGTCACAATCCAGCACCCCCGGCCCGACCTCCACGAACCCGATCTCCTTGTCGGACATCTCGTAGATGGTGACCTGGTCCTCGCAACCTAGATCACCGCGGAATGGCATTTGGACCGCGGCCGGTGTCTCGGTGGAGCCACCCCAGACGTACATCGCCCAGACGCCCAGTACTTCGATCCCTTCGATGGCGACGTACTGCCAGGCCGTGTCCGGCACCTCGATGGCGCCGATCTGTTGGGTATCCAGCTCCCAGTCCACGTCGTCCGGATCGAGGGTCAGCACCAGGCCGTCGCCAGCCTCGATCTCCTGCTCGCCGCCGGACAGAGCCACCACGGCATCGATCTCCGGCAGGCAGATTTCTACCGCTTCGAGGTAACCGGTCTCCGGGATGTCGAAGGTGGTTATCAAGCCGGTGAACGGCCGTTGGTCCACATTGATATGGCCCCGCACCCGGAATTCGCCGTCCTTGTCGTGCACGAGACCGCCGAGGAGGTACTGGCCATCGGCGTCCGTGTCCATGAACTTGCACGCCTCGTCCGCCTGGCAAACCGTAACGCGCATCCCCTCCACGGGAACGGAGCAGGTCAAATCGTAGATGTTCCCCACTAGATATGGCTCTTCGGGCACCGTGTCGTCGTCTCCGGAGTCGTCGTCGCCCGCGTCGTCATCGTCACCGGAAACCGTGTCGTCGTCATCGCCCGACGTACAGCCAAACCAGGACAGCGCCAGCACAACCACCCCAAGAGTCAACCAACCGCGAAACATGAGTTTTCCTTCCGATCGGGGCCCGTCCTACTCGGGTATTCGAGCCAAGATGCAGTAATCCTACCGCTTTACTAGTTATTATCAACAACAGTGGCCATCAGATTCGGAAACGGACGTCGCTCTGACCGAGCAATGAGCGTGGACGAAAGACTGGGCCTCAGCGTAGCTTGCCCAGCCCACCCATCGCTTCCCATAGGCGCTGCTCTTCGTGCTCCATGGCCCGGCGAGAGGGCCCGTCCATGTGATCGAAGCCCAGCAGATGGAGCACCCCATGGATCAGCAGATACCGTCGTTCCTCGGGCTCGCTCAGCCCATGTTCCGCCGCCTGACGGGCAGCGGCGTCCAGGTTGATCACCACGTCCCCCAGCACCGCCGGTCCCTCGCCGGGCATCTCCCCCGCAGGGAACGACAGCACGTCCGTGGGCTGGTCCTTGCCGCGCCAGCTTGCATTGAGCACCTTCATGCGGCTGTCCTCGACCAGTAGAATGCTGAGTTCGGCGCCTGCCGGCAGCTGGGATCCCAGGGCCGACATCATCGCCCCAGCATCACCGAGGATCTCCGGTTCGATGGTTTCCGTGGAAGACTGAACACCCTCGTCCACGGCCAAGGTGCATTGGGGTTGTGGCCCCGAGGCGTCCCCGTCAGGCCCGCTCATCGGGTTCGGCTTTCTTGTCGTCCCGTCCGTTGCCCGTCACGGGCCGGCTGGTCCCGTTGTCGCCCTTGTCCGGCTTGCTGTCCCCTGAAGTGGTGATATCCGCTTTCTTGCCGTTCTCCTGCGCCAATGTGGTCTCGCTGCCTGTACCAGGTTCGCTGCTTCGCAGTGCCTGCTCGGCGGCGGCCCGGGCCTCCTTGTCGAGGGGATGGGGCAGGTCGGGGTTGGACTGCAGGGGGGGCAGTTCGAGGGTCAAGGCCTTACCGCCGCCCTTGGCTGCAGCCTGCTGCTTGCCTTTTGCCTGGCTGCCCTTGGCGGTACCGCCATCCTTCCCGTCCGGGTACTCGACGCGGTGGTGATGGATACCGACGAGGACGCTGGTGAACGTCTCGGCGACGATGGACAGGTCCTTGAGGGTCAGCGGGCAATGGTCCAGCTGACCATCCAGCACTACCGAGTTGATGACCTGCTGGACGCGGGTGGAGATGTTGTGGCGGGTCGGCTCTTTGAGGGACCGGGTGGCCGCCTCGACGCTGTCCGCCAGCATCACGATACCCGACTCCCTGGTCTGCGGCTTGGGCCCCGGATACCGATAGTCTTCCTCGTTGACGTGCGCCTTCCCCGACTCCTCGGCGCCCTCCTTGGCCTTGCTGTAGAAGAACCGGATCAGCGCCGTGCCGTGGTGCTGGGGGATGATGTCCAGGATCTCCTTGGGCAGGTGGCTCTGCCGCCCCAGTTCGATCCCCTCCTTGACGTGGTTGATGATGATCAACGAACTCATCGACGGGCTGAGCCTGTCGTGGACGTTGCTCGCGTCCTGCTGGTTCTCCACGAAGTAGTTGGGTTTGAGGGTCTTGCCGATGTCGTGGAAGTAGGCCCCCACGCGGGCAAGCAGGGCGTTCGCCGAGATGGCCTCCGCTCCCGCCTCGGAGAGGGAGCCCACCAGCACCGAGTGGTGGTAGGTCCCCGGCGCCTTGATCACCATCTCCCGCATGAGCGGATGATCCAGGCTGGCCAGTTCCAGCAGCTTGATGTCGGTGAGGAACCCGGCCGCCTCGAACACCGGCACCAGCCCCAGGGCGATGATGCCCACGGTGAGCCCACCCAGCAGGGCGAAGCCGATGTCCCACAGCGGAGCAATCGTCGCCTCCTCGGCCACCACGCCGAACACGCTCAAGCGGATGAGGGTCAAACAGACCACCATCAGCACGTTGACCAGCGATGTCACCAGACCGGCACGGAACACCTTGCCCCGCTGCTTGGCGTGGGCCAGCGCGCCGGCCGAGGCCACCGAACCGATGAAGAAATAGGCGGCTAGCATCAGGTCGGCGCCCAGCACGTAGGCGCAGGCCACCGAGACCACCGAGGCGAACACCACGGCGGTCTCCGAGTTCATCAGGATGCGCACCATCACGGCGGTGGCCGCCACCGGGATGGCAAAGTAATACGCCGCCTCCGGCACGACGGGGAAAGCCTCCGACAGCGCCGACGCCATCATCTCCCCCACCCGACACAGGACGACGGCCAGGCCTGCCAAAACGGCCAGGGCGGCGGCGTCCTTGACGCTGGTGGCGAACTTGCGGACAAACCGCGAGGCGAACAGGTAGGTGGACGAGATGAACAGCAGGATGAACAGGGTCAGGGCGACGACGTTGCTCCACAGCCGGTAGCCGCCCCGGTACTTCTCCATCTCCACCAGGGCGTCGATGCTCTCCTGGGTGACCATCTCCCCTTTGCGGACGATGACCTGCTTGTCCTTGAACTCGTTGTAGATGATGCCGACGGCCTGCCGGGCCTCGTCGCGGCGGACCTGGGTCTCCGAGGCGTCGAAGGTCAGGTTGGGCCGCAGGATCGAATGGGACAGGTTGACGGCGCAGCCCAGCACGTACGGGGCCTGCTGATCGAATTGCTCCCGGGCCTGAGCGCTCATCCAGGCCCGGGCCTCCTGCTGGGTGAGCAGGTCATCGAAGGAGTACAGCACCTCCTCGGAGCGGTCGGCGCCCCGGATGCGGACCAGGGAGATGCCCTGCTGTTCGTCCGCGGGCAAGGTCTCCGGGCTGCCGATGATCATCCGGGACATGGTGCGTTCGGTGAGCGTCATCACCATGTCGCGCAGGTTGTCGTCGAATCCCTGGGTGGCCAGGGTCGCCCGGTCGATCTCCGTCAACGTGACGCCCAGCTCGGCCTCGAAGGCGTCGATGTGCTGTTCATGGATACTGGTCTGTTCCGCGGTAGCGCCCGGTTCGCCCGCGCCGCTCTCGAGCCCGTCGGCGGCCTCTCCCGATTCGGCAGCCGGCGCGCTCTCGGTGAGGGCCCGCTGGACCTCCTGGAAGGCCCGGTCGATGCGGCGTAGCAGCTCGTCCACCACCAGCTCGTCGTAGTTGAACACGGGGCGGGTGGTGTTCTCGGCGTTGCGGCGTGCCTCGGACGTCAGGTGATAGTTCTGGACCTTGAAGTCGGACCACGCTTCCACGTCCCGCTCGGCGATCTCGCCCAGGGTCAGCTTGACGACCTGCGCCCGGCGGTACTCCGCCATCATCAGCGCCATCAGCACGCTGAGCAGGACGACGATCCCCACACGCTTCCAGCCGTCGCCGCGCAGGGTCGCGACGACACGGCCCGCCGATCTCTTGACCGCGGCCATGCGACCACCGTTGGTCTGCTTCTTGCGTGCTGTGGCCACCCGCTACTCCCTGTCCCGGCTGTCCCTGTCGTACGCCCGGATGATCTGCTGGACCAGATCGTGACGCACGACATCCAGTTCGGTGAACCGCACGAAACCGATATCATCGATGGAACGTAGCAAGCGCTTCGCCTCCACCAATCCGCTGATCTTATCTCCTGGGAGGTCGATCTGGGTAATATCTCCGGTGATCACCGCCTGACTACCGATTCCCAGGCGGGTGAGAAACATCTTCATCTGCTCCCGCGTGGTGTTCTGCGCCTCGTCCAGGATGACGAAGGAATCATTGAGCGTCCGGCCCCGCATGAAGGCCAGCGGAGCCACCTCGATGATGCCCCGTTCCAGGAAACGCCGGGCCTTGCCCAGGTCCATCATGTCGTGCAAGGCATCGTACAGAGGCCTCAAGTATGGGTTTACCTTTTCCTGCAGATCTCCCGGTAAAAACCCGAGTTTTTCACCTGCCTCCACCGCAGGGCGCGTCAGTACGATGCGGACGACATCCGCCCGCTGCAACGCGGCCACGGCCATCGCCATGGCCAGGTACGTCTTGCCCGTTCCGGCGGGTCCGATGCCGAACACGATATCCTGCTTACGCATGGCGTTGACGTAGACCTTCTGGGCCACGGTACGCGGCGTGATGGACCGCTTTCGCCCGGAAACCAGCACCGTGTCCCCGAGGTACTCCTGGAGATGCCGGGCCGGATCGTTGCGCGCCAGCCGGATGGAATGGGCCATGTCATCGGTGGTCAGGTCCCGTTGCTGCCCGTTGCTTAACAGCTCGGACAGCTGCTCGATGACGCGCACGGCCAGATCCACGTCCCCCCGCTGACCGCTGATCTGCAGGGCGTTGCCCCGGTCGTTGATGCGGACACGTGCCTCGCGGCCCAGCACCCGTACGTTAGCGCCCCGCTCGCCGGAGATGGCGCGGGCTACTTCCACGTCGTCGAAGACGTGCTTGATGGTCACTGCGTCGCTCATGATGAATAGCCCAGGGTACCAGATTTCAGTAGGTGGCCCGGTCAACCACGATGATCACGATCCACAACATGCCCCCTTGCGAGGGCTGGAACACCCCGACCCCGACCTGGTCGAAGGCGTGGTAACTCAGTTCAGGCAACCACTCGACGGCGCTGACATCCTCCACGACGACCAGATCCGCCACCACCCGCTCTGCGTCGTCGAGATAGAACCGCACGTCATCGGTCAGCCGGCCAACCTCCTCGCCGGACAGGCTGTCACCATGGCGCTCCCCTACGGTGGTGGCCCAATGCTGCGCCGTCCGGTCCAGCGCCCGCTTGCCCTTCAACGGCTCCAGGCCCGCACGCTCCCGAGCAGCGTTCACGGCCGCCTTCGCCTCCTGCTGCAGCTGCACCACGTCACCCGGCGTGAGCAGGCGCACCATGTCCAGGGTCACGTACCACGCCAGCGGCTCTGTCCGCGCCACGCCGATCCCCAGGTGGGTGACCCGGGGCTCGAGGATCGCCGCGCGGTGCGTCTCGCTGGCCATGAACAGGGTGTGGACCCACGACAGCGTGCTCGCCCGGCCCACGTCCTCCAGCGCCAGATTGTTGGGGATGCCGGCCTGCTCGATGCGCTCCGCCGGCGTGTTCGGGGACTCGTGGCCAAAGGTGGCGCCGCTCTGGAGCAGCTCGGCGTGCTCCTGGGCCAGCGCCTCCAGCGCCTCCAGCGGCTCCAGCGGCGGTAACCCGTGGCGCTGCCGCTCCACGGCGACGAAGTTGCGCACGACCTCCCTGGGGTCCTTGCTCCCGAGAGAGGTCCCGGCAACGGTCCCCACGCCGATGGACGCCAGCAGCTGCCGAGGGCCGTCCCAGGCACGGATCTCGAGCCGATAGACGCCGGACCGGGACGCCATCTTGTAGCTCGCCAGGTATTCGTCCCCGTCCCGTTCGACCTGTGCAGGGATCAGGACACCCCGGGGCCCGACGATGTCCACCACAGGCTCGGCAAGCCCCTCACGGAGCCTGAAGCGGACGCTCTGGCCCGACCTCGCGCCCCAGGTGGGCACCTGCAGCAGCTGGGCTTCACGGCGGGTGAAGAGTGCCGTCACGCAGCCCGCCCCTTGCTCGGACCGGGCCATACCGATGGCCAGGTGGGTATAACTCCCGGTCCCGCCGAGGGCCGCGACCGCGTCCACCAGGGCGTCCGGGTGCACGCTGCCGTCGAATACCACAGCGGCAAACACCAGCCCCGGATCCCACACGTCCTGCTCCCACAGATGGGTCCTCGCCGCGGTGAATCCCCGGCCCAGCTCGCTCTTGACGCGGTGCTGGAGGATGTCCTGCGCCAGGCCGTCCGCCGCTCGCTCGATGGCCGGGTCCCCGTCCAGGCCCCGTCCCACCGAACCACACACGGCATCGAAGAAGGCCTGCCGCGAGGCCGCGTCATCGACCCCCGCACGGGCCTGCCACGGCGTGCAAAGTAGGAGCAAGCCCAGCGCGATCACGGGGGTGGTTGGGAGGGGTGTCATCGGTTCGTGAGGGGAATGGCGATCAGCGGGGGCCCTTGGCCTTGAGCCGTTTCTTGGCCATCGTGAACACCACCGAGCTGACGTTGCGGTTGTTGGCCAGCATCTTGAGGTCCTTGATGTGCAGATGGGGCAGGAAGCTCATCGCTGTCCCGACCGGGCATTTGGGATTGTTGATCAGGGCGACCTTGATGGGATAGGCGCGGGTCCACTCCTTGTTCTGCGCGACCAGCCGGAGGACCTCCTCGTTGACCGCACGATTGGCCGCGAGCTTGGCCACCTCCGGGTCGGTCAACCGGCCGCTCTTCACCACCGCCGAGGTGACCATCTTGTTGGAGTCGCGGATCAGGATGTCCCGCACCTCCTTGTTCCCCACGTAGGAGAGCTTGATCTTCTGCCCCACCGTCAGCTTGGCGATCTCCTGGGCGATGCTGACCTTGGTGTCGTCGTCCACGCTGTCCCCGTGGTCCATGGTCAGGGAGGCGTCCCAGTCGTCGTCGTTGCTCTCCAGGCTGAACTGGAAGTTCATGTCGGCCAGCGGCGTCATCAGGCTGACGACGTTGTCCTGGCCGTCCACCTCGATGGCCGCGCGGCTCGCCAGGCGCTGTTCCTCCTCGGTACCCTCGAGCACCGGCGCCGCGGCCGGCTGCTGATCGAAGAACTCGGGCCGGATATCGATGCCGAAGAAGGACAGCAGCAACAGCACCGGATCGTCATCGTCGAGTACCGGCGCGGGCGCGGCCGGGTACAGATCGCTCGCTTCCGAGTACTCGTCCTCGAAGGAGTACTCCTCATCGTCCCCCAGCACGCTGTCGTCGAGGGAGGCCTCGTCGGCTGCCGGCGGTGGCGCCTCCTGCAGCTCCTCGACCTCCAGCTCGATGCCGTTCATGCGCTGCCATGAGATCAGCTTGTCCAGCAGGGCCGCCGGGCACTCGGGGTTGGCCTTGACGTGCAGGGTGATCTCGGGCGTGACCAGCGTCCGTTCCTGGTTGCCGACGATGATCTCCAGGATCCGTGGGCTGGCGGTCTCGGCCAGGTAGCAGATGGTCTTGTCGTTGGTCTGCCGGCGCAGCACGATGGTCTCTAGTAGGGTCTCCTCGGTGCGATTGAAGGCCAGGAACTCCAGCAGCTTGGCATGGGTTGAAACGCCGATGTTCTTGACCAGCAGCCCGACGGGCATCTCCTTGAGAGATTTCTGCGCCGCCGCCGAGACCCCCTTGTCCGGATCTCCGATGAGAACGTACTGGATGCTGATCAGCACCGCCGGGGCGACCGGTACGGTCCCCATGGCGGCCATCATCCGGATCGGTACTGGTGAGGACGGATCGATGTTCCGCGCGTCGGCGGACGGGATACCGAAATCTGCGGCTAGCTGTTGGATGTCCGGCACCGGCTACTCCTTCCTCTGCATGAGGATACCTCGGAGGCCGTCTTCGTATCTATGGATCGTGTGGGTGCGGGGGAGCGGGAATCGAATCAATCTTCCTCTTCCGTGACCTTGAACGGCGAGGCAGAGATGACTTTCTGTTGCAGATGAGTGGGGACCTCTTCGTTGTGGTCGAAGACCATCGTGTAGGAGCCCTTACCACCCGTGACGGACTGCAACACCTTGGCGTACTCCAGCACCTCGGCCAACGGTAGGTGGGCCTTGATGATGTTGGTGCGGCCCTTGGGAACCATGTCGAGCACCTTGCCGCGGCGGCCGTTGATGTCGCCCATGATGTCGCCGACGTTGTCCTCCGGGACGACGATATCCACGGCCATGATGGGCTCGATGAGGGTCGGGCTGCACTGCAGGAAGCCCTTCTTGAAGCCCTTGCTGCCGGCGGTCTTGAAGGCCATCTCGGAGCTATCGACGGCGTGGAAGGAGCCGTCGTCCAGCACGACCTTGATGTCCACCACCGGGTAGCCGGCCAGCGGCCCGCGGGCCATGGCCTCGGCGATGCCCTTCTCGACGGCGGGGATGTACTGCCGGGGGATGGCACCACCGACGATCTCCGACTCGAAGACGAAGCTCTTGTCGCTGGTCTGGGGCGAGATGCGCAGCCAGGTGTCACCAAACTGCCCGCGACCGCCCGTCTGCTTCTTGTGACGGCCCTGGATCCGCGTGGTGCCGCGGATGGTCTCCCGGTAGGGAACCGGCGGCAACTCCAGCGCCGCGCCGACACCGTACTTGCGGCCCAACCGCTCGATGGCGATGTCGATGTGGGACTGGCCCATACCCGCCAGCTGGATCTGGCCGGTCATCTCGTTCTGGCTGACCGTCAGGGTCGGGTCCTCTTCCACCAGGCGGACGAGGCCCATCTTGATCTTGTCTTCTTCGCCCTTGGAGGTGGCCAGCACCAGGTAGCTGATCATGGCGGGCGGAAGCGGCGGCACCTCGACGATGACGTCGGTCTTCTCGGCGGCCAGCGAGTCGAAGGTGGCCGTATCCTTGAGCTTGGCCACGGCCACGATGTCGCCCAGCACGGCGTGCCCGACCGGCACGGGCTTCTTGCCGATGAGCATGTTGATCTGGCCGAAGCGTTCCTTGCTGTTGCGCGTGGCGTTGTAGACGTTCGTGTCCGAATCGATGGAGCCGGCCACCACACGGAAGACCGTCAGCTTGCCCGAGTAGGGGTCGTTGATGGTCTTGATGACCAGGCAGGTGAAGGGACGATCCGGATCGGGACCGAGGATCTGCTCTTCTTCGTCGATCTTGACCTTGCGATCGTGAGCCTCCAGAGGGCTGGGGAACATGGCCATCAGGTCCAGCAGCTGGCCGACCCCGAAGTTGCGGGTCGCTGCGCCGTACAGCACCGGCACGAAGCTACCGCTGCGGATGCCGGCCTTGAGCCCCTGCTCCACCTCGGCGGCGTTGAGTTCCCCCTCCTCGAGGTACTTCTCGAGCAGGTCCTCGTCCGCCTCTGCTGCGGCCTCGACCATCGCCTCGATGGCCATCTCGACCTCGTCGGCCAGGTCGCCGGGGATGTCGCCCTTGGTGACCTTGCCGCTGCCGTCGGCGGCGAAGGTGACCAGCTGGCGACTGATCAGATCGACGACGCCCTTGAAATCTTCTTCCTTACCCACCGGAACCTGCAGCGGCACGGCGCGCACGCCCAGGATCTCGGTGACGTCCTCGGCAGCCTGCTTCCCGTCCGCCCGATCCCGGTCCATCTTGTTGATGAACACGGCGCGGGGCAGCTCCAGCTCCTCGGCGAATCCCCAGGACTTCTCCGTGTTGACCTCGACGCCATCCACGGCGCTGACCACGGCCACGGACGCATCGACACCCAGCATGGCGTTGCGGCCATCGAGGATGAAGTTGCCGTCCCCGGGGGTGTCGGCGAAGTGAATCTTGGTGTCGCCCCACTCCACCGTACCGAATGAGGTGGAGATGGAACCGGCACGCTTTTGCTCCTCGGGCTCGAAGTCCAGCAGCGAGGTCTGGCCGTCCACGGCACCCAGCCGGCTGTTCGCGCCAGCGAGGAACAGGATGGCCTCCCCGATGGATGTCTTGCCGCACCCGCCATGGCCGGTCAGTGCGAAGGTACGAATGTTGCTGGGTTCATAGCGTTTCATCGGGACTCCCGTTGATTTTCTGCCAGTTGGGGCGAACCACCGCCTCCGGGGGGCGCCATTGTTTACCCTACGGGTAACTTGACGTCAACGGCAGCGGCGCCTCGCGCGTACGTTAAATCACCGGTTCGAATGGGTGATCGTGCCCAATTCAGGCTTCGTTACGCTCGTGAAGGAGCCGCAAGCCCAGGAGCGTCAGGTCGTCGCGCACCTCGTCGATGACGGTGGAATGCTTGCCGATGAAGCGGGCCAGCCCACCCGTTGCGATGACCCGCCCCGCGGGGGCGTCCATCTCGGCGCGCACCCGGCGGCAGATCCCCTCGACCAGATCAAGGTATCCGAAGTAGAGGCCGGCCTGGATGGAATGCACGGTGTTGCGGCCGACGACCTTGTTCGGTCGGGAGGGCTCGACGCGGGGAAGTTTGGAGGTAGATTTGAACAGCGCCTCGGCCGAAATCTGATAGCCAGGGGCAATGATCCCGCCCAGGTATGCGCCGTCCTTGCGGATACAGTCGAAGGTCGTGGCGGTACCAAAATCCACGACGATGCAGGCGTCCCCCACCAGGTGGAAGGCCGCCACCGCGTTGACGATCCGATCGGCGCCCACCTCCTTGGGGTTGTCGTAGAGGATCTGGACCCCGGTGCGGATACCCGGCCCCACCAGCAACGCCTCGATGCCGCAGTAGTAACGACACATGCGCTGCATGGGGTACAGGGCCGACGGCACGACGCAGGAGATGATGGCGTCCTGGACCTCGTCCAGGGTGTGGTCGCGGGTCTGGGTCATCATGCCCAGCATCACCCCCAGCTCGTCGTGGGTGCGACTGGTGCTGGTCTGGATGCGCCACGATCCGATGAGGTCCTCGCCGTCGTACAGCCCGAAGACCGTGTTGGTGTTCCCGATATCGATGACTAGCAGCATGAGTACTCCAGGGACGAGATGCCGACAATACACCAAAAACGAGGTCCTCAGAGCCCCACATCCCCGGCGGTGATCACCACGTTCTCCCCTCCCCCGGTCCGCACCAACAGCTCCCCGCGCGGGCCGATGCCGGTCGCCAGACCCCGGACCGCGCGGTCCCCGATGTCCACCGTCACGTCGCGCCCCACCGTATCCAGGCAGTCCAGGTACTCCCGGAGCACGGCTTTCGCGCCCCCCGACACCAGGGTCCGGTAGCGGGGCTCGAACTGCTCCAGGAGGGCAGCGACGACGGCCTCACGGCCGTACTCCCGCCCCGATTCCACGCTCATGGACGTCGCCGTGTGCTGCAGTTCCTGGGGGAAGGCCTCGATGGGCAGGTTGACGTTCACGCCGATGCCCGCCACGACGGCCAGCTGCCCACCGTGGGTCACGGCCTCGCAGACGATGCCTGACAGCTTGCGGGCGCCCTCGAACCGGTCCCGGACGATCAGGTCGTTGGGCCATTTGATGGCCGCCGGGACCCCCGCCTCCCGCACCGCCTGCCGGGCGGCCAAGGCCAGCACGAGCGTCACCAGCGGGATCTGATCGGGCGCCAGCGATGGGCGCAGGACCAGGGACAGGTGGATGCTGGCTCCCGGCGGGGAGTGCCAGGACCGCCCCAGCCGGCCCCGGCCCGCGTCCTGGGCGTCCGCGAGCACCAGGCAGCCCTCGGGGGCCCCGTCCATCAACAGGCGGCGGCCCTCGTCATTGGTGGACTCACACCGGTCGATGAGGTGCTGGTGCTGGGGGGGGAACAGCTCGCCGGCCGCGCAGCCGAGGAGCGGCAACGGCATCCAGGCGGTCACGGAATATCCAGCCCCAGGTCGACCCAACGGGCCCCGTGGATCACCGCTCCGGAGCTGATGGCGTCCACCCCTGTGTCGGCGACCGCGGCCAGGGAGTCGAGGGTCACGCCCCCCGAAGCCTCCAGGAATATCGCCGGGGCGACCCGACGAATCTCGGTGACGATCTCGGTCAGCTCGTCGGGGGTACGGTTGTCCAGCAACAGAGCCTCGGCCCCGGCGCTGGCCGCCTCGCGAGCCTGCTCGAGGGACTCCACCTCCACCTCCACCTTGATCAGCGGATGGCGGGCCCGGAGGGCGCCGCGGACGGCCGCAGAGACCGAACCGGCCGCGCGGATGTGGTTGTCCTTGATCAGGATGCCGTCGAACAGGCCCGTTCGGTGGTTGGTGCCGCCACCGGTCCGTACAGCGTACTTTTCTGCCGTTCGCAGGCCCGGCGTCGTCTTGCGGGTGTCCAGCAGCCGGACGCCCGTTCCCTCGAGGGCCCGGGCGTAGCGCGCGGTCTGGGTGGCGATCCCGCTGAGGTGCTGCAAGAAGTTCAGCGCCACCCGCTCGGCCGTCAAGATGGAGCACAGCCGGCCCTGGATCGTCGCGACGGTGGTCCCGGCGGCGATGGCCTGCCCATCCGCGGCCACGTCCTCCATCTGCAGCTCGCCGTCGATCTGGCGGAACGCCTCCCGGGCCATCGGCAGCCCGGCGAGCACCATCTCCTCCCGGGCCACCACCAGCGCGGTGCCCCGGTTAGCCGGCGGGACCGTGGCCGCCGTGGTCACATCCCCCGCGACCCCAAGGTCCTCCTTGAGGGCCCGGCGCACCAGCCTGGAGACGTCCATCAGCTGCTCTCGATCATGGCGATGGTCTCGAGCAGGTGGGCGCGGGCCTCGTCGAACTCCACTTGCTTCTTCTTCTCTTTGGCGATGACATGCTCAGGGGCCTTGGCGAGGAACTTCTCATTGGAGAGCTTGCCGGCGACCCGCTTCTGGTCCTTCTCCACCTTGCCCAGTTCCTTGTTCAGCCGGGCGCGCTCCTTGTCCAGATCGAGCAATCCGCCCAGCGGCACGTACAGATCGACGTTCGTGACGATGGCGTTGGCCGAGGCGGGCGGCCGCGGCGCGTCCACCGACGTGGTGATCTGCTTCACCCGACCCAGGGACTGGATCGTGGACCCATTGTTGTCGATCCACGCCAGCATCGGCTCGTGGGCCGTGACCGCCACCAGATCGACCGGCTGGCCGGGGGAAATGTGCAGCTCGGAGCGGATATTGCGGATCCTGGTGACCACGTCCATCACTAAGCCGAACTGCTCCTCGGCGTCGTCGTCCGGGGGGAAATCATCGGCAGACGGATACGGGGCCACCATCACGCGGCCCTGGCTCCCCGGTATACGCGACCAGATCTCCTCGGTGACGAACGGCATCAGCGGATGCATCATGCGGCAGATGGCTCCCAGGACGGACAGCATCGTGCGGCGGGTCGCGGCGGCCCGCGCCTCGTCGTCGCCGTAAATCACGGTCTTGATGGACTCCAGGTACCAGGCGCAGAACTCGTCCCAGACGAAGTGGTAGAGCCCCATCGCCGCCTCGTTGAAGTGGAACTCGTCCAGCGCCTTGCGCGTGCTGGCGGTGACCGCATGGCAACGGTTCAGGATCCAGCGATCCGCCAGGAAATCCGTGGACTCGATGGCCTGGTCCACCGGCAACATCTCCTCGTCGCCGGCGTTCATCAGGCAGAACCGGGCCGCGTTCCAGACCTTGTTGATGAAGTTGCGGTAGCCCTCGAGCCGCTGGTCGCTGACCCGCACGTTGCGGCCCTGGGCCGTGTAGGCGATCAGCGCATAGCGGAAGGCGTCCGTGCCGTACTTGTCCATCACGAGCAAGGGGTCGATGAAGTTGCCCTTGGTCTTGCTCATCTTCTCGCCGTTTTCATCGACGACGAGGGAGTGCAGGTAGACCTCGTGGAACGGGATCTCCTTGCGGAAGTGCAGCCCCATCATCATCATCCGCGCCACCCAGAAGAACAGGATGTCGGCGGCGGTGATCAGCACGCTGGTGGGGTAATAGGTCTTCAGCTCTTCCGTCTCGTCCGGCCAGCCCAGCGTGGAGAAGGGCCACAGGGCGGAGCTGAACCAGGTGTCCAGCACGTCCGGGTCCTGCTCCAACTCGCTGCCGCCACAGTGGGGGCAGGCGGTGGGGTCTTCCTTGGCCACCACGATCTCGCCGCAGGACGCGCAGGTCCACGCGGGGATGCGGTGCCCCCACCAGATCTGGCGGCTGATGCACCAGTCCCGGATCCCGTGCATCCAGCGGAAGTAATCCGCCCTGCGCGACCACGGCACGATGACCGTGCGGTCGTCCTCCACGGCCTCGATGGCCTCCTGCGCCAAGATGGTCTTCTTGCGCTCCCCGACCGGAGCGGGATCGTCCGGGTCCTCCATGCGCACGAACCACTGGAGGCTTAGGTAGGGCTCGACCACGGTGTGGCAGCGGTAGCAATGCCCCACGGACATGGCGTGGTCTTCCACGCTGACGAGGTAGCCGGCCTCGTCCATCGCCTGGACCACCGCCTCGCGGGCTTCGTAGCGGTCCATGCCGGCGAAGCGCCCGCCGTTGGCGTTGATGTGGCCGTCGGCCTCGAGGATGTTGATGCGCTCCAGGTTGTGGCGCAGCCCCACCATGAAGTCGTTGAAGTCGTGGGCCGGCGTGATCTTGACGATCCCCGTCCCCTTCTCCGGGTCGGCGTGGTCGTCCTCGACGATGGGGATCTCCCGATCCATCAGCGGCAGCATCACCGTGCGGCCCACCAGATGACGGAAGGCGCCCTCGTGGTCGCGGTGGGCGGGGGGGATGGCCACGGCCGTATCACCGAGCATCGTCTCCGGGCGTGTCGTGGCCACCACCACGTAGCCGTCCCCGTCGCTCAGCGGGTAACGGAAGTGCCAGAAGTGGCCGTCGTGATCCTCCGCCTCGACCTCCAGGTCGCTCAGGGCGGTATGGCAACGGGGGCACCAGTTGATCAGCCACTCGCCTCGGTAGATCAGGCCCTCGTCGTAGAGCTTGACGAACACCTCGCGGACCGCCCGCGAGAGCCCCTCGTCCATGGTGAATCGTTCCCGATCCCAGTCACAGGAACACCCCAGCCGCTTGAGCTGGTTGAGGATCTGGCCGCCGCTCTCGCCGCGCCACTCCCAGACCCGCTTGATGAACTCCTCGCGCCCCACCTCGTGCCGGTTGGTCCCGGCGGCGGCCAGCTGCCGCTCCACCACGTTTTGAGTGGCGATGCCCGCGTGGTCCATGCCCGGTAGCCACAGGGTGTCGTGGCCCTGCATGCGGTGGTACCGGACCAGCACATCCTGCAAACCGTTGTTGAGGGCGTGGCCCATGTGCAGGTTGCCCGTGACGTTGGGCGGCGGGATGACGATGCAATACGACTCGTCGTTCGAGCCCCGGGGGTGAGCCTTGAACAGCTCCTCGCGCTCCCAGGTCTCGTACCATTTACGCTCCACCTCGAGCGGGTTGTAGACCTTGGCCAGATTCAGCTTAGGTTGGTCCATCTCTTCACGGTCCAATTCCGATGGCGGTCAGCACGTCGGGGGGGGCGAGACGATCCGCACCTCCGCCGCGACCGGGGTAGCAGCTCCCTACGGGAGCCGATTTGTGAGGGCGTTATGGTTTACGCTTCTTGAGCGCTTCGTCAACCTTCTTGGCGATCAGACCGGGAAGGTGCTGGTCGAGGTAGCGGTTGACGGCGAGCTCGATGAGCCTGTTCAGGTCGCCGTCGCCGGCCCCGTTGCCCGGATCGTCGTCGAGGGAGCGGGCGGCGGATTTGACCTCGCGGACGAACGCCATAGCCGCATCGTCGAACTCCCCGCTGTCCTCGATGAACTCGATGCTGTTGAGGGGCAGATCGCCGGTGGGAGGTGCATCGGAGGAGGCCCCCAGCTGCGACACGTAATCCGCCTCCAGCGAAGCTGGCTCGTCCATGCTGTCCTCGTCGTAGGACTCGTCGAGCACGGGCACTTCCTTCATCATCACCTCGGTCAACATGGCGATGAGCTGGCTGGGCAGGAAGGGCTTGTTCAGGTGGGCCGAGGCCCCCACGCGGGCGGCCCGCGGCGCGTCGTACACATCCATCGAGCTGGAGGTGAGGATGACCCGCGTCTGCTCGAGCTTGCGGAGACGGCGGATCCTGCGGCACAGGTCGTAGCCGGTCATGCCGGGCATGGTCACCGCAGCGATGACGAGCATCGGCTTGGTCTCGACGGCCATCTTCAGACCGTCCTCGGCGTTGGAGGCGGACAGAACGTCGAAACTCTCGAATTCGAGGGTGACCCGCGCCTGCTTGATCGTCGCTGCGTTGGGATCGATGAATAGAACGCTGTTTGCGTTCATGTCCCCTCCTGGTGCCCGTTGCTCATCGGCCCGCGAGAACATGGCAAGCTAGCAATCGAAGGAAACACTTGTCAAGCTATCGAGCGGGCGCAGACGTTCCTGGGGCATCGGTTCGAAACATTGGAGATCACATGGAAAATCTGGAACAGGTCCGGGAGATACTGGCCGGGGCCGCGTCCATCGCCGCGCTGACGGGCGCCGGCATTTCCGCGGAGAGCGGTGTGCCGACTTTCCGCGGCCCGGACGGCCTGTGGGAGGGCCATCGGCCAGAGGAGCTGGCCACACCGCAGGCCTTTGCCGCGGACCACGAGAAGGTGTGGCGCTGGTACAACTGGCGGCGCGAGCTGATCGCCGGGTGTCAGCCCAACGATGCCCACCGTGCGCTGGTGGAGATCGAACAACGGGCCGAGCGATTCTCTCTGGTGACCCAGAACGTGGACGGGCTGCACCGCCTGGCGGGTAGCAACGACCCCATCGAGCTGCACGGCAACATCTGGATCACCCGCTGCACGGCGTGCGGCGCCCGCCGGGAAGATCGGCGGGTGCCCTTGCCCGTACCGCCATTCTGTAAAGCCTGTGGAGGGCTGCTGAGGCCCCATATCGTCTGGTTTGGCGAGTCGCTGGACGGCACCAACATGGAGCGCGCCGCCGAAGGGGTCTCCGCCTGTGACGTGCTGTTGTTGATCGGCACGTCAGGGGTGGTCTATCCGGCCGCCGGGTTCGCCGATCTGGCGCTGAGCAGTGGTGCCACCGTGGTCCAGGTCAACCTGGAGCCGACCCCCTACACCCGCCGCGTGCACCACGCTTTCGAGGGAAAGGCAGGCGACATCCTTCCCCGCCTGCTGTAAGAACACAGGATGACCCTTCTACGCGGCGGCACCAGCTCCCTGGCCCAATGGATCGTCAGCCATCGGGCGCGACGCGGCCCGGCCGAACCGGACGACAGCCGGGAACTCACCGCGCCACCGTCCCGTGCCTGGCACGTGCGCACGCTGATCCTCCCCGTTCCCACGGCGACGGGGGTGCAGCTGCTGCTGCTCAATCTCGTCACCGGGCGGGTGGGCATCGCCGGTTTCGACGACTCTCCCCACCGGTACCCCAAGGGTCAAGACGGCCACCTGGTGGTCACCTGCCTCGGTCCGGACTGCGGGCACAACGGGACGCTGCTGTTCGACCCGGCGAAGGCCGTGAGCCATCCGCGAGCGGATGCCCTGGAGGTCGCGACCCCCGCCTTCCAGTTTTCCATCGCCGGGAGCTGGCCCAACTACAGGCACGAGATCGAGGTGCCCCAGCTGGGTCTAGCCGCGAGTTTGCGGACCGCGTGCCAGGCGCCGCTCAACTGGTGGTCGGCAACTCACCCCCTGTACAGCCACTATTCGGCCTTTGGCCGCACTCACGGCTGGGTCTCGCTCGCCGGGCGACGTACGACGCTGGATGGCTGGATATCGCTGGAGCACGGCTGCGGGGGGAACCTGGGCTGGCTGCCCGGCCGGCCGGCCGTCCCCGCGTCCCTGTTCCACTACCAGCTGGGGGCCCTTTCATCGGGGCACCTGTTTGCCCTGGGGTGTTGCTCGGCGTTGTATATGGAGCTGTGCCGCGGGGGGGTGCTCATCGAGCGGGACGGGACCCGGATTCCCATCCACGCCTGGCACCTGGAACGACCGCAGGTGGTGCCCGTTGCGGATCGATGCGGCGGTAGCCTGGACGTGCCGGTCTCCTTCCACATGAAGGCCGCCGCCGGCAGCTGGAGCCTGGAATACGACACGTTCCCCATCGGCGATCCACCCATCGATCCCGTCGCCGGGCGTGGCCGACTGACCAGCGGCGGGGCCACCCTCATCGGGGAACTGACGGGGCCTGGCGGGCTCCTGGACGTCACGGGCTCCGTCTACCTGGAGCACCTCAGCGCTTCGGATCGCGCCTTCCCTCGAGTTACCCCAACTGACGCATCCGCTCGAACAGCAGCACACCCGTGGACACACTGACGTTGAGGCTGGGGACGTGCCCCACCATGGGGATGCTCACCAGATGGTGACACCGCTCGCGCACCGGCTGGGTCAAGCCCTTGTCTTCCCCGCCCATCACGAGCCCCACCGCTCCCCGTAAATCGATCTGGCTGTGAGAGAGGGGGGACCCCTCGTCCGCTCCCACGAGCGTGAACCCCGCTTTGCGCAGCAGGGACATGGCTTCGAGGATGGCGCAGTGGATGACCGGTACGTACTCCGCGGCCCCCATGGCGATACGCTGCACCACCGGAGAGAGAGCCGCCCCCCGGCGACGGGGCACGATCACCGCCGTGACGCCCGCCGCGTCCGCCGTGCGCAAGATGGCGCCCAGGTTCTGGTCGTACTGCACCTCGTCCAACAGCAGGAACAGCGGCTGATCGACGGTATCGAGCACCCCATCGAGGAACCTGGGCAAGGAGTGGCTGGGTAGACCATCGGCCAGGGCGACCACGCCGTTGTGGGGCCGCCCTTCGGTCAGCTCGTCCAGTTCCTTGCGCGAAACCCGGCGGGGTTCGAGCCCCCGGCGGGCGGCGGTCTTCAACAACTCCTGCAGCTTGGGATCCGTGCGGGCGTGGTCGTCCAGTAGCAGCTGGCGCACGCGGCCCGAGGCACGGAGCGCTTCCATCACCGGGTTGCGGCCCTCGATCTGATCGCTGAAACCGGTCGCCTTCGACGACGCCGGCCTGGAACCGCGCTTTCGGCCCCGCCTCAAAGCAGCTCCGCGGCCCGCTCGGCCAGCGAGCTGCGCTCCCCCTTGACCATGGTGATGTGGCCGGCGAGCGAGTCGCCACAGAATCGGTCGACCACGTAGGTCAGGCCGTTGCTGGTGGAGTCCACGTAGGGGTTGTCGATCTGGTAGGGGTCGCCCGTCATGACGATCTTGGTGCCCTCCCCGGCCCGCGTGATGATGGTCTTGATCTCGTGGGGGGTGAGGTTCTGGGCCTCGTCGATGAGCAGGAACTGATGCGGGATCGACCGGCCACGGATGTAGGTCAACGGCTCGATCTCCAGCAGCCCCAGATCGATGAGCTCCTGGTACCCGCGCTTCTTCTCCCGGACCTTCTCCCGGGCCAGGTCCAGGATGAACTCCACGTTGTCGTAGACCGGCTTCATCCAGGGATTGAGCTTCTCCTCGATGTCCCCCGGGAGGAAGCCCACGTCCCGTCCCAGCGGGAAAATCGGGCGGCTCACCAGCATGCGCTGGTAGATATTCTCATCGGCGGACAGGCGGAGGCCGGCGGCGATGGCCAGCAGGGTCTTGCCCGTGCCGGCCTTGCCCACCAGGGTGACCAGCTTGATGTCCTCGTTCATCAGCAGGTCCAGGGCGAAGGTCTGCTCCTTGTTGCGCGGGAAGATGCCCCAGATGCCTTCCTTGAAACGCCGGATCTGGCAGGCCTTGCCACCCCCCGGAGCGACCCGGGCCAGGGCCGTGTTGTTGGTGTTTTCCTCGTTGCGTAGCACCAGGCAGCAGTTGTCCGGCAGGTCCCCCGTGTCCAGCTCGGCCTCGCCGCTCCGGTACAGCTGCTCGATGACCGCCCGGGGGGCCATCAGCTCGCTCTGGCCGCTGTACAGCTCCTCGATACGGACCTTGCCATGCTCGTAGTCCTCGGCGCGGATGCCCATGGCGTCCGCTTTGAGGCGCATGTTCGTGTCCTTGGAGACCAGGATCACGAGCTCGTCGGCGGTGCGATGAAGCTTGAGCGCCACCGACAGGATCTGGTTGTCCGCCAGGTGGCCATTGAGGCTGCGGAAATCGACCAGCCGTTCCTGGGTCAGATCGATGCGCAACGAACCACCGTCCGGCAGCTTGACGCCGTCAGCGAGGTTGCCATCGGCCCGCATGCCGTCCAGGAAGCGGCTGAACTGCCGGGCGTTGCGGCCCGTCTCGTTCTGGTCCTTTTTGAACTGGTCGATCTCCTCGATCACGACGATGGGAATGACGACTTCATGTTTCTTGAACTTGAAGATCGCATTGGGATCGTGGAGCAGAACATTCGTATCGAGAACGTAGACCTTCTTCAGATCTGCGGTTATGGATGCCTCTTCGCTCACCTTCAACTCCCGTCGAGTTCCACCCCGTCGTCCGCCCGCTCCGGATAAACACGCCCGAGTAACGACTCGTCGGTGACGCACCGTGGGCAGACCCAGATTTCCCTCGTATTGATCAAACGGTCGTATTCCTTGTTCTGCGTGCCGCTCTGATTGCCCTGAATCTTGGCGGGAACGCGGTCACCGGTGAATAGCCTGAATCCACCCACCGTGAAGCCCGTCATGGAATGCACGGTGGTATGCACCGTGGCATTGCATCCACTACACCTGGGTTGTTCGTCGGTCAATCGACCCTCGGTTGTCGAGCGGTGTTTTTAGCAGGTGACCCGGATGGATCAAGCGGAATCGGACGGTTCCGAGTTGACGCGGTTCTTCAGTTCTTTGCCGACCTTGAAGACCGGGAGTACCTTCTCCTTCACCTCGATCAGTCGGCCCGTCTTGGGATTGCGCCCCATGTACGGCTCGTAATACTTGGTTTTGAAGCTCCCAAATCCACGGATCTCGATACGGTCCCCTTGGATGAGGGCATCTTTCATCGACTCGAAGATCAGGTTGACGACCTCTTCCGCACGTTTGCGCGGAATATTCGCCTTATCCGTGACGGCGTCGATCAGCTCGGACTTCGTCATCGCGTCTCCACAGCAGCGGGGCCATTATTCCAAGGCGGCTCAGGATCGTCAACCGTAACTCTACGGTTTCATTCGTTTTTCAAGCTTTCTTGACCGGCCAAGAGGTCATCGATCCGTACCTGCAACGAATCCACGCCCCGAAAACGGCGCATCGAGACGGCAAAAACGATATCCACCGTCCCCCCGATCTCTTCGGCGGGCAACGGCGGCTTGAAGGCGATACCATCGACCCCGGCCCCGCCGCCGAGTTTCATCTGAAGCGCCCCACGCCGCACCCTGCGTAGTCCACGCACGGGCACCGCACGCGAGACGAACAACGGCTCGGGATTGCCGACTCCAAAGGGCGCCAGGCGTTGCAGGTCGCGGGCCAGCTGTTCGGTGACCTCCTCGAAGGGCAACTCCTGGTCCACCTGAATGCGGGGCTCGAAGGCCTCGGGCTCCAGATCACTGAAGAGTTCCCGCTCGAAGCGCCGCTGGAGTTCGGGGAAACGGGATCGCTCCAGCGACAGCCCGGCCGCCCCCTTGTGGCCGCCAAAACGGTCCAGCAGGTCCGCGGCCTGCTCCAGGGCCGTCACCAGATCGACGCCGGGGATCGAGCGGGCTGATCCGGTACAGCTGGTGCCATCGTCCGTCAGCAACACGGTGGGCCGATTGAAGCGCTGCATCACGCGGGTGGCGACGATCCCCAGCACCCCGGGGTGCCAGCTCTCACCGCACAGGGCGATCCCTCGTTTGGCGTCCAGATCCGGATCCCCCTCCACCTGGGCCTGGGCCTCCTTGAGGATACGTTCCTCGAGCTGGCGCCGTTGATTGTTGATCGCGTCGAGGTTGTCGGCCATACGCCTGGCCTCACCGCGGTCTTGGGTCAAGAGCAGATCCAGCGCGAGTCGTGCATCCTCGAGCCGGCCCGCGGCGTTGATGCGCGGAGCCAACCGGAAGGCGCAAGTGACGGCATCCACCGGATCATCCGGGCGCACGTCCGCCACGCCGAGCAGGGCCGCGATGGCCGGGCGACGGCGGGAGCCCAGGACCTTCAGCCCGTGCTGGACCAGGAGCCGATTGGTCCCCACCAGGGGCACCATGTCGGCCACGGTGGCCAGGGCGACGAGGTCCATGTAGTTCTTCAGGTTTGGCTGCTTGGCATCCTTGAAGAACTCTTTTTCTCTTAGATTACGACGCAACGCGACGAGCAGCATGAAGACCACGCCGGTGGCACACAGGGGGCCGTGAGGAGCCCCCTGATCTTCCCGATGGGGATCCACCACCGCAATGGCTGGCGGCAGCTTGTGAGCCAGCTTGTGGTGGTCCAGCACGAGCACGTCGATGCCCCGCTGCTGTGCCCGGTCCAGCGCCTCGAAGGCGGTGACGCCGCAGTCGGTGGTGAGCAGGAGATCGCAGCCGGCCTCGGCGAACTGGTCCACCGTGGCCGCCGAGATGCCATAGCCATCGTGGATGCGGTGGGGAATATAGGGCTGGCACCTCGCCCCGATGGCACGCAGGAACTCCACGGCCAGCGCCGTGGACGACACGCCATCGACGTCGTAATCGCCGTGGACGTGAATCGATTCACCCTGAATGCACGCTTCCGAGAGCCGCTCGGCGGCCCGCTCCAGGTCGGTCAGCAACGCCGGGTCGGGCATGTCCGTCAGCTGGCCGTCCAGGAACACCCTTGCCGTTTCCGCATCGCGCACCCCCCTCAATGCCATCAGTCGGGCCAGCAAGGGCGAGACGGAGCAGGCCGTCTCCAGCGGACGGGGGTCGTCGTCGGGCTCCCGGATCTGCCAACGTGGGACTAGGGTGCGATTGGACACGGGATGGATCAGGTCGTGGGCTTGGTCTGAATGGGCAACCAACGCTGCAAGAAGATGATCACCGGGCTGGCCACGTAGATCGAGGAGTAGGTCCCCACCACGATGCCGGCCATCAGCGCCACGGCAAAGCCCCGCAGGATCGGGCCGCCGAAGATGGCGAGGATCATCACCACGATGAAGGTGGTCGCCGAGGTCAACAGCGTACGGCTGAGGCACTCGTTGATGCTGGTGTTGACGATCCACGAGAGCTCCTTGCGCTTGTAGCGGCGGAGGTTCTCACGGATGCGGTCGTACACCACGATGGTGTCGTTGAGTGAATACCCGACGATGGTCATCAACGCGCCGATGATGGGCAAGTTGAACTCGAAGCCGAACAGGAAACCGCACACGGAAAACACGCCCGCGACGATGAGCACGTCGTGGAGCAGCGCCACCACCGCACCGGGAGCGAAGCTGAGCTCGAAGCGGAAGGCGATGTAGACCAGGATCAGCCCCAGGCACACGAGGATGGCCAGCATCCCCTGCGTTCGGAGCTGGGCACCCACCTTTTCACCGATGGAGTCCACCTGGACGATCTCGAAGGATTTGCCTTCGAGCACCGGAGCGGTGGCGAACAACTCCTGGATCTTGTTGGTGATGCCGGGCAGCGCGATGGTGAGCCCGTTGGTGTAGCGGGCATCCCGCACGACCCACTCGGCCTCTTGCAGCTGCTCTGGCTCGGCGATGGGCGCTGGTGGTTCTTCCACCACCTCGGCAACCTCGGCGGCGGAGTCGTCGTCCGTTGCGGAGTCGTCGTCCGTGGGCAGCACACCGTCGGCGGAGTCGTCGTCCGCGGCGGCAGGCTCCTCCGCTGCTGACTCCTCGGCGTCCGCCACGGCGTCCGCCACGGCGTCCGCGGCCTCTTCCACGGCCTCAGCCGTGGGATCGACGAGGGGCTCGGGCAATGCGCCCTTTTCGATGAGGAAGGTCTCCACCTCAAGCGGGTTCATGCGCTCGACGGGGACGACCGTCATCTTGAGGTCCTTCTCGGCGTCGAAGACCCAGTCGGAGAAGGTGCCGGCCCCGTACTTCTCTTCCAGCAGAGTCTTGATCTCCTGGTAGGACTCGTCCGCGCCAAAATTGATGTGCTGGACGCGCACCAGGAACTCGCCCGAAGCGCTACCACCGTAGGACTGCACGGAGTCGTCGCTCATACCCAGCGATCCGACGGCACGCCGCACCTTGCCGATCTCGATGGGCTCCTCGAACTGGACGTGGATCTCGGTACCGCCGGTGAAGTCGACCCCGTTCTTGGCCAGGAACTTGTAGGCCAGCAGGGAGACGACGATGGCGATGACGGAGGCGATGGCCGCGACCTTGCGCCCGCCGACAAAATTGATGTTCGTACCCGGTCGAATGATCTCCATGATGCCTCCTGATCAGATGCTCAGCCGTTTGGGCTCGTATTTTTCGGTCCAGTAGCTGAACAACAGTCGGGCCACGACCAGGGCCGAGAACAGGGTCGTCAAGATACCGATCATCAGGGTGACGGCGAATCCCTTGAGGGGGCCGGTGCCGTAGGAGTACAGCACCACCGCCGCAATGAACGTTGTGATGTTGGCGTCCACGATGGTCCACCAGGCCTTGTCGAAGCCTGCGGATGCTGCGACCCGTGGCGATTTGCCCAGCCGTAGCTCCTCGCGGATACGCTCGAAGATGATGATGTTGGCGTCCACGGCCATACCGACCGTGAGGATGATGCCGGCGATGCCAGGTAGCGTCAGGGTCGCCCCGAAGGCCGACAGCGCTGCCAGCAGCAGCATCAAGTTGGTTCCCAGGGCGATGTTGGCGATGACGCCGCCGCCCCGGTAGTAGGTGATCATGAACAGGATCACCAGCAACGCACCGACGGACAGGGAGATGACACCGCGCCGCACCGAGTCGGCGCCCAGGGTGGCACCCACCGTGCGGTTCTGCTCGATCTGCACCGGCGCTGGTAGGGCACCGGCCTGGAGCACGATGACCAGGTCCCCCGCCTCCTGGGCCAGGTACTGGGCGTTACCCGCCCCCAGCGTGATGCGCACGCGGCCGCCGCAGATGGGCTCGTCGATGCGCGGCGCCGAGCGGACCACGTCGTCCAGCACGATGGCCATCACTTCCTTGACGTTGGCCGTGGTCAGGTCGCAGAAGATGTCCGCCCCCTCGGGGTTGAGGTTCAGCCCAACGTAGGGGACGTTGAACTGGTCGTAGGCGACGAAGGAGTCGGAGAGCAGGTCACCGGTGAGGTCCGCGTTCCGCTTGATCAGGTAGGGGCGGATGCGCCGGCTCTCGCCGGTCAACTCGTCCCGCTCCTTCTCCCAGAGGATCTCCGTCCCCTCGGGGATGCGGTCCTTCATGAGATTCTGGACCTGCAAATCGCTGTAGTCCTCGCCCAGGCCGTGTTCGGCGATGGCCTGGTTGACCATCGTCTCCACGTTGGAGGGGCCGATGGTGGTGTCCACCATGCGGAACTCCAGCTGAGCGGTCTGACCGATGAGCTTGACCGCCCGATCCTGGTCGGTGATACCGGGCAACTGCACCGTCACCTGGTCCACACCCTTGGGGGCGATGACCGGCTCGTTGACGCCGAACTCGTCGATGCGATTGCGGATCGTCTCGATGACCTGATCGACGGAGTTCTTCTGGATGTAGGCCTTCTGGTCCGGCAGGTAGTCGACCACGACCACCGGGTTGCCCTCCTTGCGCCGTGTCTCCAGGTACTCGAAGGCCCGGTGGCCCGTGCGGAAGTAGTCCCGCACCAGCTTGTCCTGGCCATCCTCGGGCACCACCACGCCGATCTGGCTGCAGGGCGGATCCCCGCAATCCAGGTAGCGGAACACATCGGGATTCTCGATGCCTTCCCGCTTGAGCCCCTCGATGATCCCCTCGATGGCTCGGTCTGCGGCCACCTCGACGGCGTCGTTGACGCCGCCGCCGAGGACCAGATCGATGCCGCCCTGGAGGTCCAGGCCGAGGTTGATCTTCTTCTGGGGGATGACCTTGTCGACAAAGGCGGGAGCCACCCTGTCCGGTCCGGGTTCTTCACCCCGCGCCCTGGATTTCTCCTTCTGCGCGATCTCGTCCTCGGTGTCCCATCCGCCGATGGTCCACACCAGGAAATACGCGCCCAGGAAAACCACCAGGGCACTTACGATTGCTGATAACCGCCAGTTTCCGCTCATATTGTCACCGCCCGCTACAGTAAAGCCACGAGGCCTGCATCACTTCTTCGCGGTCTTTTCCTTGGGTCCATCGTCGTCGCCGATACGCGCCACGATGGCATTCTTGTCACAGTCAAAACGAACGTCCTTGCCCAGCTCGAGCCGGACGACCTGCTCTTCCACCGCGAACACCCGGGCATGGATGCCGCCGGCGGTGATGATGGTATCCCCCTTGCGGAGCGAATCAATCATCGACCTGCGTTCCTTGTCCCGCCGCTGTTGCGGGCGGATCATGATCCACCACCAGACGGCGGCGATCACGCCGAACATGAGAATGATCGGCAGCGGACTGCCGCCAGCTTGTGTGGCGCCACCACCATCCTGAGCCCAGGCCACAGGGGTCAACCAGTCCGAAAACATCATTCTTGCCCTTCTTCTTTGCCGTCTGCCTCACGCCGTCGGTGCCGCTCCAACAGCGCCGAGAACGTCCCGTCTGCGATGGCGCTCCGCATCTCCTCCATCAGCCTCAGATAGTGGCGGAGGTTGTGGATCGTCATCAGCCTGCCCGCCAGCATCTCCCCCGCCAGGAAGAGGTGCCTCAGGTAGGCGCGGGAAAAGTTCCGGCAGCAGGGGCAATCACAGCCCTCTTCCACCGGGGATTCGTCCAGCCGGTACCTGGCGTTCTTGATCACCAGGCGCCCGTCCCGGACGAACAGCATGCCGTTGCGCGCATTGCGCGTCGGCAGCACACAATCGAACAGATCCATGCCGGCTGCCACCGCCTCGACCAGATCCGCCGGATACCCGACACCCATCAGGTACCGCGGCCGCTCCGCCGGCAGCTCGGGGCCGTGCCGCCGGACCGAGTCCAGCAGCACGTCGTTGGGCTCGCCGACGCTCAGCCCCCCCAGGGCCAGCCCATCGAAGGGCTGCTCCGCCAACGCCTCGATGCATTGCCGCCGCAGCCCGGGTTCGAAACCTCCCTGAACGATGCCGAACAACGCCATCGGGGACTCACCACGCGCTTCCAGTGAACGCCCGGCCCACAGCAACGTCCGCCGCAGTCCTTCCTCTACCTCCCGGCGCGAGGCATCGTACGGCGAGCAGACATCCAGCGGCATGGCGATATCGACGCCGTAACGCCGCTGGATCTCCACAACGCTCTCCGGCGTGAACAGCCGTTCGCTGCCGTCCAGGTGCGATCGGAAGCGGACGCCGTTGTCGTCCACCTTGCGCATCCCCTTGAGGCTGAACACCTGATACCCACCGGAGTCGGTCAGGATCGGACGATCCCAGTTCATGAAACGGTGCAGCCCACCCAGCCCCTCGATGGCCTCGGAGCCGGGCCGCATCTCCAGGTGATACGCATTGCTCAGGACGATGTCCGCCCCCAGCTCCCGCAGCTCCCACGGCGCCATTCCCTTGACGGCGCCGTACGTACCCACCGGCATGAAGGCCGGCGTCTCCACGTCGCCGTGGGCGGTATGGATCCGCCCGCGCCGCGCGCCGCTGCCCTCGTCTCGACCCAGGACTTCAAAGGAGAAGCATCGCATCGCCATAACTGTAGAAGCGGTATTCCGCTTCGATCGCCTCCTCGTAGAGCTCCAGCATCCGTTCCCGGCCCATCCACGCGCCCACCAGCATCAACAGGCTGGACCGCGGCAGATGGAAGTTGGTCACCATCGCGCCGACCACGGCGAACTCCCAGCCCGGCTGGATGAACAACCGGGTGGTGCGCCAGGCACCGTCCCGAGGGCGGCCCTCCTGGGCCCATGCCTCCAGCGTTCGCACGACCGTCGTCCCCACCGCCACGACCCGTCGGCCGGCGGTCAGCGCGGCCTCGATGGCCTCCGCCGTCGCCGGCGGCACGCAGTAGCGCTCCCGGTGCAGTTCCCGCCGGGCGAGTTGCTCGTCGCGCACCGGCTCGAAGGTCCCGGCCCCGACGTGCAGGGTCACGCGGGCCTTCTCGACGCCCGCCTGCTCCAACTGGGTGAGCAGTTCACGGGTGAAATGCAGCCCGGCCGTGGGAGCGGCGACCGCCCCGTCGTGGGCGGCGTACACCGTCTGGTACCGCTGCCAATCCGCGTCCTCCACGCCACCGTCACGGTGAATGTAGGGCGGCAAGGGTGGTTCCCCGAGGTCAGCCAGGGCGGTACCGTCAGGTAGGACCACACGCCGGTGCCCATTGCCGAGCACCTCGTGCACCCCGATCTCGATGCCTCCCCGGTCGGTGATGACGCTCGTCCCGGGCCGGATGCGTGACGATGGACGGACCATCGCCTCCCAGCCGTTCTCCAGTTCGTTCAACAGGAGGACCTCCGCCCTGCCACCGCTCGGCTTGTGGGCGCGGATTCGGGCCGGAATGACCCGGGTATCGTTGATCACGAGCAGGTCCCCGGACTCCAGCAGATCCGGCAGGGCCGAAAATCTGGCGTCACGACGCTCACCGTGGGCACGATCGAAGACCAGCAGACGGCTCTCCGTGCGTTCACACGGCGGCCGCTGAGCTATCCGTTCTGCCGGTAGCTCGTAGTCGTAATCGTCTAGGTTCTCTTCCCGCATTCAAGGTGCCAAAGATCAAACCGAAACCGAGGTGAAATGGCCCCTGGATCTCGGCAGGGTCGCCCCTTTTACACACAGCCCTCGACACCCGTCAACGACGGGTCGGGTCGGAGGGCCGCGGTAGACTAAGGGGCGGGCCGCCCAGTGTCAACCGGCAAATCGCTATTTCGGCTGTTAAAACAAGGGGTTGTCGGGGAGAAAAGGGAGAACCGTGGTTTGGCTACCTGGGTTTGTCGTCTCGGGGCCAACCGCGGGTGGTTTCCGGCTTCTTCGTATTACCCGGATTCTTCTCCACGGGAATGCGCAGCAGGGGAACCTCCCGAGGCGCATCGATGCACAACCGGACCCAGTTCCCCTTCACCCGCTTGATATAGATCTTGATATCGTCGCCGATTTGGAGGACTTCGCCTTCTTTTTGAGTGAGCACGAGCATCCGCGGGTTCTTTCCTTGTCATGCGGCCGCTTCCTGCAGGCCGACATTGCCCAACACGTATCAAGCTATCACATGCCCGGTCGGGTTTTTAGGACTTTCCGCGGTAATGAGAGTTATCTGCCCGATCGAACTTGGCTCTTCCTGAGGGGCGGAGGGAGCGGCTTGCCGGTCCGATCTTCGTAGGCCTGCCGGATGCGCTGAAGGTCATCCATCGCCTTGCGTTTTTCGGCCGGGTTCCGCAGCAGGTATGCGGGATGGTAGGTCACGATGACGGGTACGTCGCCCCGCTGGTGGAGCTGCCCACGCAGCCGGCCGACCGGGGCGGTGCTGTCCAGCAGGAACTGGGCCGCCGGCCGTCCCAGGGCCACGATCAGCCGCGGCGCCAGGGCCGCCAGCTGCCGGTTCAAAAACGGCGTGCAGGCGGCGACCTCGTCCGGTTGCGGGTTGCGGTTGCCCGGGGGCCGGCACTTGAGGATGTTGCAGATATAGACCTGGCTGCGCTCCAGCCGGAGCACGTTGGTAATCATGGCTGTGAGCATGCTGCCGGCGGCCCCCACGAAGGGGATGCCCTGACGGTCCTCCTCCTCGCCCGGCGCTTCACCCACGAAGACGATCTCCGCCCCCTCGTCGCCGTCCCCGAAGACCAGATGGTTGCGGTCGGACGCCAGGGAACACCGCTGGCAATCCCCCAGCTCGGCGCGCACCTCGTCCAGGGATTCGCTCAGGGAAATCGGCTCCCCCTCGGGCACGGCGGCCGCACCGGCCTGCTGGACCTCCAGGTAGGTGCGCAGATCTCGGGACAGCTCTAGTAGTTCGTCCTGTTCACTCATCGGTTCCTCGGAGTCGCCGCTCAGGGGAGCGTGATGGCTACCGTGCCTGTGTTGCCGAACTCGTCCGCCACCTGCAGCAGATAGTTGCCAGCCTGCTGGCCCGCCAGATCGATCTGCAGGACGCTCGAATCGCTGGAAGTGGTGGCGGGTAGATCGGCCAACTCGACCACCGGATCACCGCCCCCTTCGGGGAGCAACGCCACCGCGGCCCGCGGGTCGCCCTGCCCACCCACCAGCGGGGTGGTGGTCCGGTAATCGCTGCTCATGTGCAGCAGCCGGAATCCGCGGGGTGCGGCCCGGTAGGCCGCCGACAGCTCCAGGCTGCTCCCCGACTGGGACACCACGGAAACGGCCAGGGCGTCCTCACCGGTGACCTCGAAGGGATCGCTGGTGACCTCGTAGGGGACGCCGTCGAAGGGGAACTCGGTGTCCGCCGGATCGGTACACAGCCCGTCGGCCTTGAACCGATACCGGCCGGCCGGCATGCCGGCCATGGAGTCCAGATCGGGCCGATCCGTGACCACCTGCCATTCCACGAGCCAGTTGTGGTGCCGGTCCTGTCCCTCGTACGGCTCCACCAGGGGGTCGGGGGTGTAGCTGAGCATCATGTCGTAGCCACGATCGGTGAGGGGGAGGCCGTTGGGTAGCAGGACGTCGGCCCAATCCTCGGCGCCGGGCGTCTGCTCTGCCTGCAGCGTGATCACCGGTAGATCAATGACCGGGTCGCCGCCGTGGAACAGGAAGTGGGCCATCCCCGAGACCCGGGGGATCGTCGCGTCCGGTTGGGCCTGGGCCGGTTGCCAGGCGTCGCGGGTCCACAGGTACTCGTAGATCTCGTCCGGGACGGTGCCGCAGCCGGGGGCTGCGTCGGGAACGATGGGGTCCTGCTCCCAGGGTGGATAGTCCTGATCCTCGTAGTCCGGCCAGGTCGGATCCTCGCCCACGGTGGTCGTCGCCAGGCCCGAGAGATCCACGATCCGTTCCAGGATGTACTCCCCTTCCAGCGGTCCCCAGACGTTGATCTGCGCTTCGTAGCCACCGCGCATCCAGTCTTCGACCGACAGGATGTACCCCTCGTGGTCCATGGCGAAGCCCATCACGATGGAGGTCTCGACCCCGTATTCGTCGAGCATCCGCTTCTGATACGAACGGCCGAGCATGGTGGCGGGCTCCCCGGGAATGAACCCGAACACCACGTTCTGGACGCTGGTCCCCTCCCCGGCCGTCGTGACCGGTACGCCATCCAGGGCCAGCGCCCCGATCATCGTGGAGGTGGTCTCCACGAGCGGCATCTCCAGATCGTAGTACTCGTCCATGTGGAAGCTGATCTCGATCAACGCCGAGACCATCTCCACGTCGGCGCACGAGTTGTATGGATAGACATCCACGCCCATGCCCACGAAGCTCAGGTCGATGGAGGTATCCCCGCACAGGCCCGCGCCGTATGGGGCGGTGAATTCGTCGTAGGGGTTCACCGAGAGGCCATCGTCCCCGTACACGACGTAGTCGGGCTCGTAGTCCTCGTCGTATTCCAGATAGTGCAGGTCCACGGTGCCGCCGCGGGTGACCCGCATGTCCCGTCCCATGGGAACCGTACGCACCAGCCCTTCCAGCCGGATGGGATCGGTGCTGGTCTCCACGGCCTCCCAGAACGTTTTGATGCGATGCGCCGCGTGCTCGCCCACGGACTCCATGCGGGCAAAATCGTCCTGCACCCCCGCGGGAGACATGTCGCCGCCGTTCACCTGGAAGTGCATCAACGTCAGCGGCTCGTCGAACAGGTTCTCCAGCTTGAGTTCGATGGCGCCGCTGGATTCGGACGTGGCCATGGCGTTGTTCTCGCCCATGATCGTGCCGTGGATTCCAAAGCCGAACAGGATCGCCATCGGATCGTCGTCTCCGGCGTCCGGCGTTCCCTGGCTAGCGTCGATGCGCACCATGTACAGATTCGGGTCCTTGTAGTCCTCACCGACGGTGACGCCCCAGTCGTCCACCAGGCCCAAGTTGTCGTCCCGCCGGTTGCGGAAGATCTCGTCGTCCGGATCGAACTGGGGATCGACGCCGATGCCGATGGCCGCCGGCACCGCCCCGGCCTGGGCCGCCACCGCCAGCTCCGTCGTCTGGTCCACGATACGTTCGAAGATCTCGGGCTGGAACCGGTCGTGGCCCAGGAACAGGAAGTGGGCCTGCGAGAAGTTCCCGTATGCATGATGGCTGTGCCCGGTGATCAGGAAGACATGATCCGTGACGTCCACGCCGGTGGCCGCCGTGATGGCGTCCTCCAGGCCGTTGACGAGGGCGTCGTAGGCGTAGATCAGATCCAGCTTGACGAGGACGACCACCTGGTCCCCGGACTCCAGCCAGATCACGTGCATCGGCAGCCGGGTATGGACCCCCATACTCGGGTCGAATGCCATCGTATAGGAGGAATCGCGGCCATCTTGGCTATCGGTCCCCCCGAACAGGCTGCAGCGGCCGGTGTAGCCGGACAGGGGGAGCCCGACCGGCAACTCCAGCGTGCCGTCGGCGGTCCCGGCGGAGAGCTCGGCTTCCTCGATCTCGTCCCAGTCGGGGGGAGCCGTGTCGTCGTCCCCCACCGGATCCTTCTTGCACCCGGCCGATCCCATCAGTAGCAAGCCGAGGATCCAGACCAGGAATCGGTAATCTCCGTGTGTCATGTCCTTGCCTCCAGGAGGGCCGCCAAACGGGTGAGGATCTCCTCGGACACCTGCTCCTTGGACTGGAGCGGCAGCTCCAGCGGATCGGCGCCCGGGGCGAGTATCGTCACCACGTTGGTCTCATGCCCAAATCCCGCCCCCTCGTGCGTCAGATCGTTGGCCACGATCAGATCCAGGTTCTTGCGGCGCAGCTTGCCCGCCGCCTTCTTGTGTAGGTCCCCCGTCTCCATGGCGAAACCCACGAGCACCTTTTTCCCCTTGCGGCTCCCCAGGCCGGCGAGGATGTCCTGCGTTCGCTCCAGCTCGAGCTGAAGGTCCGCGGTCTGCTTGGCCACCTTGCCCTGCTGGACCTCGGACGGCCGGAAATCGGCCACGGCCGCCGACATGATCACGGCGTCCACGTCATCGAACCGCTCGTCGACGGCCTGCGCCATCTGGGCGGCAGTCTCCACGTGGATCACCTGGACTCCGGGCGGATCGGTCAGGCCCGTGGGGCCGCTGACCAGGATCACCCGGGCCCCGCGCCGCCGGGCCACCCGCGCGACGGCATAGCCCATCCGCCCCGAACTCGGGTTGGTGATGTAGCGCACCGCGTCGATGGGCTCCCGGGTGGGCCCGGCGGTGACCAGCACGGTCTTGCCGGCCAGGTCGTTGCCGGACAGGGCGGCCAGCACCTCTTCGAGGGCGGTCTCCGGTTCGGGGAGACGGCCGGGGCCCACCGCTCCGTTGGCCAGGCGGCCCGTCTCCGGCTCCACGACGATGTAGCCACGGGAACGCAGCAACTCCATGTTGGCGCGGGTCGCAGCGCTCTCCAGCATGCGGTGGTGCATGGCCGGCAACAGGACCACCGGGCCGCGGCAGGCCATCGCCGCGAGCTCCAACGCGTCCTGGGCGCGCCCGCCGGCGACGCAGGCCATGAAATCGGCCGTGGCCGGATAGACGACCAGCGCATCGGCCCAGTCCGTCAGCTCGATGTGGATCTCGCCGGCGGAGGTGCGTTCCAGATCCCAAAGATCCGTGATCACCGGGTGCCCCGAGAGGGCGTGGAAGGTCGGCGGCCCGATCATCTTGACCGCCGACTCGGTCATCACGACCTTGACGTCGATCCCGGCCTCCCGCATCCGCCTGAGTAGCAGGCAGGCCTTGAAGGCGCCGATGCTCCCGGTCACTCCCAGCAGTACCTTGTGCCTTGTATCCAAGCGAACCTCCACTCCGACTCGAGTCTGACTCGATTCATATCATGAACGAGGATTCATACCACCTGCGATTGACCCAAGTCGCCGGAAAATCGGATGATCAGGCCGTACCCGCACCAGGGAATGGGTGGTGGAATGGGATCGTTGCTCGGTTTCGTGATCGTGCTCCTGATTGCCGTGGCCGTTGGCTACGCCGCGGTAACCTGGGGTTTGCTGTGGATGTTCGGACGGACCCTCCCCGTGGACGAAGTGCACCACGTGGACGTCGGGGGGGGCTGGCAGGCGGCCCTGCACCGCCTGCGGCCGAGCCGCTCTGCGGGGGACGCGCCACGCCGGCCGGTCATCCTGGCCCACGGTATCGCCATGTGCAGCCGTTTCTGGCACATGACCCCGGAGACCTCCTTCGCGCGGTACCTGGCCCACCGCGGGCACGATGTCTGGATCGTCGAGTACCGGGGCGTCGGCGCGAGCCAGCACCGGGGCAACCAGCCTGCCTGGGACTACTGCCTCGACCAGTACATCTTCGAGGACGCACCGGCCCTCATCGGATACGTCCGTCGGCTGACCGGCGCCCGGCGGGTCAACTGGGTCGGCCATTCCATGGGCGGCATGATCCTCTACGGCTACGCCCAGGCCCACGGTACAGACCACCTGGGCCGGGTGGTCACGGTGGGAACACCCTGCAAGCTCGGCAAGGGCGCCAACCACCTTCGCATCCCGGGCTGGATCGTGCCCTTCGCCCTACGCGGCGTGCGCTTCCCGCTGTACCGCTTCGTGCGCTGGACCATGCCCTTCTCCGTCTATCTCAAGAACTGGTTCCTCCCCACCTTCTACAGCGTGCGCGAGACGTCCACCGCGGACATCGCCGCCCTGTTTTCCCGGGGCGTGATGGACCTGTCTTGCAAGCTGTTGCGCCAGTTCCACGGCTGGCAGCGCAGCGGTGACATGTTGCTCGAGGACGGGGAGAGCCGCATCGAGGAGGCGCCGGCCACCCTGGACCGGCCCCTGCTGGTCGTGGCGGGCGCGGCAGACCGCCTGGTGCCCCCACACACTGCCCTGCCGGCCTACGAACGCTGCCCGTCGCCGGAGAAGGCCCGCCGGGTATTCGGAGGCGAGGGCGATGCCGCACCCCGCCTGGGGCACAACGACCTCATCGCGAGCGCCAATGGGGCCCGCTGGGTCCAGCCGGTCATCGCCCGGTGGCTGGAACGGGTGGACGAAGACGACGACCTGTATGAGGACGAAGACGACGATCCGGAAGAGGCGGGGGACGAGGACGAGGGCTCCCTCGACGGCGAAGAGTAGTCCGAACCACAAACCCGAGTCAGAGTGCCGTGTAGTCCCCCAGCCGCTCATGGATCAAGATGCGAGCGATCTCGGTGACCATCCGCCGCGTGTCGCGGACGGTCTGAACGCGGCTGTCGGCGTCGTAGTACCAATCGATGGGGACCTCGTCGATACGCATCCCGGCACGCCGGGCCAGGAACAACAGCTCCACGTCGAAGGCGAACCCGTCGATGCGCGACACGGGGAAAAGCCGGCGGCACGCCCGGTCCGTGAAGGCCTTGAACCCGCACTGGGTGTCCTGGATGTGGGGAACCAGCGTGCTCCGCACCAGCCCGTTGAAGATGCGTCCCTGCAGGTGACGACGTTGGGGCTCGCCGATGCGCCTCGATCCCGGAAGCTCCCGGGAGGCGATGGATAGATCGGCGCCGTCCTCCAGCCGAGCGAGCAGGAGCGGGATCATCTCGGCCGGCATGGACATGTCCACGTCACACATGACCCGCCAGGGTGTGTCCACCGCCAGCATGCCGGCTCGCACCGCGCCCCCCTTGCCCCGGTGCGGCTCCGCCTGGATATCCAGGCGATCGTGGCGCGACGCCAACCCACGGGCGACGGCCAACGTATCGTCATCGCTGCCGTCGTCCACGATCCGCACCCGCCACGGCATCTGCTCGTCTGCGATGAATTTCATCAACGGCGGGATCGTGGCCGGGAGACGGGCTCCTTCCCGGTAGGCCGGGAGGATCAGGGTCGTCTCCACGCGGGTTTCTCCGCTCACCTGCAGGCTCCTCCACGGTTCAGCCCCGTCGCGTCCGAGCCGGCCGGCGCGCGCCCGTTTCTTCATTCTCGCGGGCACGCAGACCTTGACGGTCTTCGAGATGGATCCTTATCCTGTGCCGATTCTGACGCTAACGAGGTTTCACCATGGCACCGAAGAAAAAGCAAACTCCGCCGCCCCCGGCAATCCAGTTCAATCCCCCGACCCTTTCGCTGCTGGCCGCGACGCTGCTCGTGGGCATCATCGTCGGCATCTTCATCGGCAAGGGCGCCAAGCAGGACGCCGCCGATGAGCCGGCCGCCACCGCGGCCTCCAAGGGCACCGCCGCGAGTGCGGCGACCAAGCCCACCGCTGCGACCAAGGGCAAGACCAAGCCGGCGCGGGTCTCGCAGACCGACTCCCCATTCCTCGACGCCGCCGCCGTGGCCAAGTTCGAGGGCAAGGACAAGGAACTGACCGACTACAAGCGCGCCGCGGACTTCGTGGGCCGCCGTAATGCCCGCGCCGCCGGCCCGATCCTCGATCGGCTAGCCAGCGCAGCGCCGGAGGCCAGCTACCAGGAGGAGATCTCGCTGCTGCAGGCCTCCAACAAGGTCAACCAGAACCTGCCCCAGGAGGCCCTCGACGCGCTGAACACCTGGCGCGGCACCTATCCGGAAAGCCGCCTGATGGCGCAGGCCGACCTCATCGAAGGCAAGGCCTACGTCACCGTGGGCAAGGGGCTGATGGGCGGCGCGGACACGGCCACCGGCCCGGCCCGCACCGAATATGACAAGGCCAAGGGCATCTTCGAAGCTATCCCCAAGAAGTACGCTTCGGATGACGACGCCTGCGGCGAGGCGCTGTACAACCTGGGGGCGGTCCACACCAGCCTGGGCGACAACACGGCCTCGCTGGCGGCCTACGACCAGCTCGTGGACCAGTACCCCAAGCATTCGCTCGCCGTCCGTGCCCTGTACTCGGTGGCCAATGGCTCCTGGCGCAAGGAGGACTACCCCACCGCCAAGAAGTACTTCCAGAAGATCGTCGACAAGTACCCCAGCGATGGGCTGGCCAAGCGCTCCAAGAAGAACATCAAAGCCATCTCGATCATCGGCCAGCCCGCCGCCGAGCTGGCCGTCGACCACTGGCTGGGAGGAGGCAAGGTCACATCGGCCGACATGAAGGGCAAGGTCGTGCTGTTGAACTTCTGGAACGAGTGGTGCCCCCATTGCCGGCGCGAGATGCCCAAGACGCAGAAGCTGGCCGAGAAGTACCGGGATCAGGGCCTGGTTGTCATCGCGGTGACCAAGCACACCAAGAGCCAGACCGACGAAAAGGTGACGGCGTTCCTGGACGAACACGGCATCACCCTGCCCTGCGCCGTGGAGTCTGATGGGTACAAATCCTCCAAGGACTTCGGCGTAACCGGCGTCCCGGCCGGAGTGGTCATCGACCGTTCCGGCAACATCGCCTGGCGCAACCACCCGGCCCGTCTCAGCGAAGAACGCATCAAGCAGTTCCTCGCCGACTGATCCAGGGCCGGCTTCCAGCCGGTCGCCGCCAACCCCCTCATTCCCCTTGGCGAACACCCGCACCGGGGTTAGTTTGATCCAATCATGCGCATCGCACTGATCACCCCGACTCCGTACGACCTGTTCGCCTCGGGCCCACGCGCACTTTCGGCCTTCTTGCGCGAGCAGGGCCACGACACGCGGCTGATCCTGGTCCCCGGTGAGACCGGTCGTTACAAGTACCGCACCAACTACATCTACCAGCTGCCGGGCACGATGATCGACGACCTGGTGCGGCTCGCCGACGGCTGCGACCTCATCGGCGTGAGCTTCATGTCCGGCAACTTCGATGTGGCCGTCCAGTGCACCCGCGCGCTGCAGACAGCCTACCCCGGCACGCCGGTGGTCTGGGGCGGGCACCACGCCACGGTGCAGCCGGAACAGGCGATGGAATACGTCGATCTGGCGGTCGTCGGTGAGGGCGAGGGGGCCATGCTCGACCTGGCCGACGCCATCGAGGCCGGCGAGGACGTGTCCGGAATCCCCAATGTCTGGGCGCGGCGCGGCGGGGAGACGGTTTCCAATCTGCCGCGGCCCCTGATCCAGGATCTGGATTCCCTACCCTTCATCGACTACTCGTGTGAGGACCACTGGGTCTACGATCGCAAGCAGCGGCACTTGATCCCGTTGGACGCCGAGGGGCTCCGGCTCAACGCCGCCCAGTACCCGGACCGGGACAAGATCCTGCGCTACACCTACAAGACGATGATCACGCGGGGTTGCCCCCATCACTGTGCCTACTGTGGCGCCGCTCACGCCCATGGGATGTATGCCAAACAGCGGGTGCTGCGGCGCCGCTCGGTGGGCCACATGATGGCGGAGATGAAGGCGCTGCTGGAGCGTTATCCGTTCTACGAGATGATGCACATGCAGGACGATGTGTTCTTCGCCGCGCCCACGAAGTCCATCGAGGAATTCGCCACCGCCTACAAGCGGGAGATCGACCTGCCCATCCGGGCACAGATGTCACCGACGGTCATCAACGAGACCAAGTTCAAGGCGATGATCGATGCCGGCCTGTGTTTCACGGAGCTGGGCTTGCAGACCGGCAACGAGCGGACGATGAAGCTCTACCGCCGGGGCATGAGCAATGAACACCTGCTACGGGCGACGGACATCATCGCCCGCTACTCCGAGTACCTCAACACGCCGGATTACCACGTGATCCTGGACTGCCCGTGGGAAACCCCCGACGACGTCGTCGATACGCTGCGACTGATCTGGGAGCTGCCCCACCCCTACAACCTGCTGCCGTCCTCGCTGGTGTTCTACCCGGGCACGGCGTTTTACGAGCGGGCCCGCGAAGAGGGCATCCTCGTCGATGATTTTTCCGAGATCTACCGCAAGCACTTCACCACGCCCAAGGGCAGCTACGTCAACTTCCTGTTCTGGCTGTCGATCTTCAACCGCTTCCCCAAGAAAGTCGTCGAGAAGATGGCCTCCAAGCCGGTCCTGGACACCCTCTCGCGGCAGGAATTCAACGAGCTGTTCGGGTTGATGGTCCGCACGGGAGAGAACGGCCGCCGCTTCGGACGGGTGGCCAAGTACGCGGCTTCGGGCGCCCTGTTGAACCTCCACAATCTCAAGAATATTCGGAAGATCGCGGGGTACTGGAAGTAGGCACGCGCCCTACAGATTCAAGAACTCCACCTTGAACTCGATGCGCTGCTCCTCGGTGCCCCACAGGTCCCGGTTGTCGTGGAGCATCAGGCTCACGCCCTGATGGATGTGGTGATACAGGCCACCGAATCGATGGACCGTCTCCACCGGGGTCAGCCACAGGTCCATCGGATCGTCCATGTAGAAACAGATCACCAGATCCGCCTCCTCGTCGAGGAGTTCCAGATAGCCCACGTGCTTGAGTTCGATGGCGTGGTCGATGGCACCCGAGACATCTCCCGCGGAGCAGACGGCGTCATAGCGGGATGAGGATCCGCCGGGCAGCGCCAGGTTGAGCTCGGTGCCGAACCAGACCCGGGCCGGCTCGAAATACCGGTTGATCAAGCGATAGCTCGCGCGCAAGCGCGAATGCGCCGTCGAGAAGACGAAGCTCTTCTCGATGCGCACCAGGGAGCTCCGCCCGCCCTCCTCGATGGTCCCGTTGCGGCCCAGCAGGACACCATGTTCGTGGTCCCCCAGCTTCTTCTTGTGGGTCATCACCTCGTAGGGGAAGCCGGCGAAGTCCCCCGCGTCGCGGAAACACCCGCGGCGCCAGCTCTCCAGCGTGGTGTTGGCATCGAGGAGATGGTCCACGAACGAATGGCGGCCCCGCGCATCGAACCCCAGCAGAGCTGCTTCCTCGCTCGGAATGAGCGGCATCCCGGACAGATCCATGGCGCGGCCACCGTGGACCAGCTGTAGATCCGTCTCCGAGATGGCCAGGTGACACGGTTCCTCGTAGCGGCGCATCACGTCGCCGAGGGCCAGGTCACGGGAGGCCAGATCCAGGGCCGTGAGGCAGCCGCCACGGCTGGGTGAGATGACGGCGCCGATGGCCTCGGTCTTGACGATCAGCTCGTGGTTGCCATCGCAGTCCAGATCCGCCGAGCGCACGACGGGGCCGCTGTCCCCGTTGTCGAGGACCTGGTCGGCGAGCCGCGCAGCGGTGAGGAGGTTGCTGTTGGCTTGGTGGCGGATCCATGGGTCGAAACAGCCGAGCTGCTCGCCGTGCCAGTAGGCCACGTGAGTCTGGGCCTGCCAGAGCTGGGTACAGGCGCGCTCCAGCCACGCCCGGTGCGATTCCAGCTCCTTGCGGCCGTTCCCTCGCCGGGCGGCATCCCGCACGCCGCCACGCATACGCTGCACCCGGTAGCTGGTCATCAACATCCGTTTGTGCAGGTTGTTGACCTCGGGGTACTGCACCAGGAACCGAGTCCAGCCCAGGCCCTGCAAGGTGTCGTCCAGGCCGATGGGATGAGTGATCGAGGGAAGATAGATCCGGCCGACCGGATCATCCCGATCCAACATCTCGGAGCAGGTGCGCGTCTTGATCCAGTGGCGCTCTTGCTGGCAGGCGTCTAACAGGTCGATGACGCGCTGGGCGTCTTCGCGCGAATTCAGATCGTCGAACTCCAGGACCGCCTTGCGCTCCTGGCGGCGGCCCATGAAGCGCCCGAGTTGCTGCACGATGCCGGCGCGGTCGCCGTCCGGCAGTTTGCGCTGGAGCTGGTCGCGGACGGGGAACACGCCCAGAGCGAAACCGTCGCGCTCCACCATGTAGTAACCGTCAAGCTCGTCCCGTTCCAGGTGGGCTGCCAGGAAATTCTTCTCGTCCACCAGCGTGTAGCGGATCCCCGCCCGGCTGAAAAGGCCCGGGAGCGCCGGGTCCCAGGCCCGCCCCACGAGCCAGGCCCCGGCCGGAACGTCGCCCAACTGCTCCCGAAAAAAATTGGCCGTCAGCTGGAGCTGGCCCGCTGCGTCGTGCTCGGGAATGGCAGACAGGATGGGGTCGTAGAAACCGCCGCCGAACAATTCCAGCCGCCGCGCTCGCGAAAGCTGCTGGATATCGGACCACTGTTTGGGATGACGGCGGGCCAGCCAGTGCATCAGACGGGCGCTCAGATGCATGCCACATTTGAGCTGGGAGGCCTGCCGCAGACGCTTGATGACCGGTCGAAGAACCTGCTTGGTAAGGTCCTCAAGCCTCTCGTCGTCGTCGAATACGGTCGCCTGGATTGCCAGGCATATCATTAGATTCAGTGTCCGCATTGACGTCCAAGCAGCGAATCGACCAGCGTGAATCGACCTCGAGGGGTCACGTTAAAAATATACGCTCCCTGGACACGTACGGACAATCCGTGGTTGTGCTCAGCAGCCGACACAAATTGCATTACCTCCGTCCATACCGTAATTTTGTGTCCGTAGCTTGCCAGAGATTTGACAAAAAACTGGTGGGCCACTTGGGTGGAGGGCGCTTTGTTCTATCGGGCCATCTTGCTGGCAGCCGTTGTGTGTCTGCAGGTGTGTTGTTGTGTGCCCGCCGATGCTCAGGAAGAAACGGATCCCGTCACCGCGCTGGGCGAAAAACGCCTGGCAGACGCCAAGCTTTTTGTGGCCGACGGTGAATGGGACGCGGCCCTCGTCGCCGTCCAGGAAGCGGGCTGGTACATCTCCGAAGGCCATCCCCTGTTCAGCGATATCAAGCAGGTGGAGAACTCGGCGAACTTCGGCAAGCACCGTGAGAGCGGTGACATTGCCGCCGATACGGGTGACCATAAATCGGCCGTCAGTTCCTATGAACGCGCGTTGCGGTACAAGAACGACGCCGCGACACGCACCAAGCTGGAACAGGCACGGGCCAGGGTCGCGAGCGCTGCACCGCCCCCCCCCGACCCGGTCGAGGAACCCGAACCGGTCGCGGAAGACCGCGTCGAAGAGGCCGTCGCCGACACCGAATCGGCCACGACCGAGGTACCCGAGGACGCCGCAGGCGAGGAACCCGCCGGCGAGGAACCTGCTGACGGCGAGCTCCCCCTGGAAGACGGAGCGGCGGAACCGGCCGAGGACGGCGGGGCGGAGGCCCCCACCCCCATCGAAGAACCCGTGACCCCCGAGCAGGTGGCCGAACCGCCCGCCGACGACGCCGCGGCAACAGCCGTGATCCCCGAGGCTCCACAAGCCCCGGTGGAAAACGCCGAGGGCAAGGGGCTACCGTGGCTGTGGATCGTGCTGGGCGTGGGGCTGGTCGCCATAGTGGCCGTCGGGACCCGCACACCGGTGCTGATTGCCGCCGCCGGCGCTCTCCAACGCATGGGTTCGGACGGGTTGGCGTTGAGCCTGTTCCAGGTGGTCGCCAGGCGCGGTGACAACGACCCCAGCGCGCTGCGGCCCTATGTCGAGTGCCTCATCTCCGCGGGGCGCGTCGATGACGAATCACGTACGACGTACCATTCGGCGCTCCAGGCCGAACTCCCCGCCGACGTGCAAGTCCGGCTGGCCACGCTCTACTGGTCCCACAAGCTCAATGACGAAGACGCTCGCACGCTCTACGAGCTGGCCACGCAGGCCGATCCGGCCAACGCGGACCTCTGGGAGGCGCTCGAGAGCTGCGTGGGGACACACGAGCTGGAGGAGAAGCTCGTGCATGCCCGCCGGCTGCTGTCGATGGGGCGCACGAGCCCCGAGCGGCTCCTGCTGGTCGCCGAGAATGTCGATATCGAAAGCGGCGGTCAGGAAGCCATCGAGATCCTCCAGCAGGCGGTCCAACTCGATCTGGAGGACGAAGACCTGCTGCGTCGCCAGGAGGAGCTGGCCGAGCGCCTGCTCCCCATCTACGAGAACGAGAGCCTGGACAACGAGGACGCGGTCACCGCGCGGCTCGCATTCCTGCGGTCGGTCCCCGTCGATGACTCTCAGCTGGGGATCCCGTGCATGGGCAATCCCCGTCGTTCCCGTGAGGTGGTTGCCGAGGTGGCCCTGGCCCTCAGGCACCAAGACAAGCTTGAGCAACTATACGAAATATACCTAGAATTACTGAAGAAATATCGAGGGGAGCAACTGCTCCTCGACGGTATCTTACGGGTCTCCGCGGAGACCGACCAGTACGACCGCACGCTCACGGAGCTCGACGGAATCTACCCCCACGGCACCGAGACGGACGCCCTGCTCTCGGTGCGCGTCGCCACCTCACTGATGATCGCCGGACAAAGGAACCTGCAGGCGAGGATCGGGGAGTCGGGCGTGATCTCGGCGGAGTTCCCAGGCCTCACGCTCTTCGAGCTGGCGCGAGCCCACATGGCTACCATCGAGATCAACGAATGCAGGCGTCCCGATGTGCGCGAGGCCCTGAAGCTGTTCGTCGAGTTCTACATGCAGAGCTCGAATCATCTGCTGCCCCTCGACGGTCACCTGGCGCAGCTGTTGTGGCAGGTTGGCGACTACCCGCGTGCGGTGTCGCTGTTCCTGTGGGCGTGTGGATTCGAGCCACACCCTGTGGACGGGGGCGTGATGGTGTTGCCATCCGACGACGCTCCACCGTGCCACGAGCTGTTCCCGGACGATCGCAGCACCCTGGTTCAGGTCATCGCGGATCGACCGGCCGTGGAGCAGGACATCCTTCGCATCGCCGCGCGGCTCAGCAAGGGATCGATGAACACCAAGCTAGCCATGTTGGTCTCCGGTGAGCCGATCGGCAAGGAGATCCGGCAACGGGCCTACGATATGTCTCCACCGCTGCTGGTCGCCGAATGGCGCGACCTGAAAGCGGCGCTGGACGAGGGGCACCTGCGTAAGACCTTCCGCAAAATGGTCGAGGCAGTCGTTCAGTTCAACGTGACTCCTGAAGGACCAGGCCCGGATCTGGATGAGCAGTTCATCATCGGCCGGGACGAGCTGGCCCAGGATCTCGAGCAACGCTTGGCGGATGACCAGTACTCCTCTCCGATCCTGCTCAAGGGTCTGCGCGGCGCGGGCAAGAGCACCCTGCTGCACAAGGTTCTGCGCGGGCTGGATGTAACGGCTTCCGCCCAGGCCCGGCCGGAAGGCTCGCCGGACATATACGTGCCCGAGCTCTGGGGTAGTCTGCTCGTCGATCTGTTCGATAAGGCGCGGGCGAAGGGCATGGTGAGGGGGTCGAAGAGCTTCCCAGTCGCCCCGGCGTTCCCTCGGATCTCGGATCCGGCCGAGGCCTACGTAGAGGGTTTCTCCGCGGTGATGAATGCGATGAACGGCTCCATCGGCGAGGGGCCCATCGTCCTTGAGCTGGATGCGATCGAGTCCTTGTTCCCGATCCCGGATCCCCTCGCGTCGGAGGAAGAGACTCTGCCTGGCATCGAGCCGCTGATGGAAGCCATGGCCGAGATCGCCAAGCGCGACAAGGTCCGCGTCGTCATGATCGCCAACCGCCCGGGATTCGCCACCGACAAGCTGCCGGCAAGCACCGAGATAGTCCAGGTAGGGCTATTGCACGACCAAGCCTGCCGGGCCCTACTCACCCGCGCAACGGAGCGCCTCTCGATCACCTTGGACGATGGGCTGTTGACGCGATTCTCCGCTGAGGCCGGCGGTCATCCAGGGATCGTGTGGATGATCAGCGACGTCCTCTCGGCGGCGCGTGCCCAGAAGACGACACACTTCTCCGACGAGCACGCCGGCCCCATCCTGGACCAGGTCTTCCAGTCCTCGACGTTCGACCACCTGGCGCGTAACCTCGTCATCGATCTGGATCTCGGGCAGCAACGGGTGCTGCAGGCGTTGGCCCGCTCGAGCGACGAGCCAACGGACGCGGCGTCGGTGGTCGCCGAGCTGGGCACCAGCGTGCACGGCAAGCCGGTCGAAGAGATTCTCAACGAGCTTGTGTATCTGACCCTACTCGAGCACGGAGGCGGCATCGAATACCGCATCCGGCCGGGGCTGCTGAGCCGCTGGCTGGCTGCAAGCGGTTAGGATCCTGTCGCGCCCAGCGCGAGCCTCGCCGCACCCACCGCACCGGCCGTTTCTCCCAGCTCCCCCACTCTCACCGGACCGATTGTTCGGAGCACCTCCGGCGTCGCCCGCTGGCGAAGCCCGGCATCACAGCTGGGCTCGAACAGGTCCCATGAACGGGTCAATCCGCCGGTCACCACCAGCACCTGTGGGTTGAACAGATTGCCCAGATCCCCCAGCGCACGGCCCAGATCCTCGCCGACCCCCTGCACGGCCTCCAGCGCCGGCGGGTCCCCTCGCCGAGCCGCCTCGCAGACCTCCGACGCGCTGGTCATGCCGGCGATGCGCGCCAGGGCCGTTCCGCTGGCGTGGGCTTCCAGGCACCCCCGCGCCCCACAGCCGCACGGTTCCCCCCCCCGCCGCACGGCCATGTGGCCCGCCTCTCCGCCCGCGCCGGTGGCACCGCGTAGCACGCGCCCCCCCACCAGGATTCCGGATCCGACGCCGGTACCCAGGGTCAACAGCACGACGTGCTCGCAGCCGGCCGCCACGCCGCACCAGCTTTCCCCCAACACGGCGACGTTTGCGTCGTTGTCGATGGCCACCGGCCGGCCCGTCAGCCCGGCCAACCGCTCCCTCAAACGCATCCCCTCCCAGTTGGGAAAATTGGGGGAACTGGCCAGCACACCGTCGGTCAGCCGGTGGAAGCCCGGGACACCAAAACCGATGCCCGACGGTTCCAGCCCACGCCGGCTGGCCGCCCGCTCCAGATCCACGATGACGGCGGTCAGTTCTCGCTCCACGGAGGCTTGCTCACGGCTGGCCAGGGCGATGGAACGGTGATCCAGCTGTTCCCCATCCTCCGAGGCCAAAACGCCACGTATTCCGTGGCCACCCAGATCGATTCCCAGAACCACACGTTGAGTATTCATGGCACAAGCATGCAGGGACCGGAGTAAGATGCCAACCCTGTGAGACGCCCATTCCCGCTCAAGGATATTGCCCGCGCCCGTGAAATCCTGGGGGTCCTGTTCCGCCATGGATTCGGCAACCTGTTGGGGAAGCTTCCGGGCCAGCTCCTTGGGGACAATCTATCGACGGCCCTGGACGAGGCGGACCGGGGACTGACCGGGCCCGAACGGCTCCTGCGGGTGATCGAGGACCTGGGGCCAACGTTCGTCAAGCTGGGCCAGATCCTCTCCACCCGCCCCGATCTGCTCTCCCAGGACTACATCGATTCGCTGGCCAAGCTGCAAGACTCGGTCCCCCCGTTCTCCGCCGAGGAAGCGGAACGGGTGGTGACCGAGGAGTTGCGGCAACCCATCGATCAGCTGTTCGAAACCTTCGAGCCCGATCCGGTCGCGTCGGCCTCCATCGCCCAGGTCCATGCCGCCACGCTCCCCGATGGGACCCCCGTGGCCGTCAAGGTCCAGCGGCCCGATATCGAAGCGCTGATCCGTAGCGACATCCATATCCTCTACGGGCTGCTCGAAGCGGCTCAGGGCAGCCTTGAACCGATAGGGCTCTACTCACCGATCGCCGTCTTGCAGCAGTTCGAGCGGGCCGTGACCTCCGAGCTGGATTTCCTCATGGAGGCTCGTAACGCCGAGACTCTCGGCCGCAATCTGGCGGGGATCGAAGGGATCCGGGTGCCGGAGGTCAAGCGACGGTTGACCAGCCATCGAGTCCTCACGGCGACCTGGCTGGAGGGGGTCAACCTGTCCCGTATCGACGAGTCGGGGGTCGAACCCCAGCTCATCATGGACCGCGTCGTGAAGGCGACGTACCAGCAGATCTTCGTCGATGGCTTCTTCCATGCCGATCCCCACCCCGGCAATCTGCTGGTCGGGCGGGACGGGACGCTGGGATACGTGGATTTCGGCATCATGGGTTCGTTGACCCGCAGCCAGCAGGACCTGCTGATCGATCTGTTCACCGCGATCATCCTGCGGGACGGCCAGGGAGTGGCGCGAGCATGTTATCGGGCGGGGGGCGCTGAAGACCGCCTGGATCTGCGTAATTTCTCCCGCGAGGCGGACGAGCTGTTCGCACGCTACGGCGGCCTGTCCATGGCCGAGCAGCCGATGGGCACGATCTTCACCGACCTCATCCAGCTCACCGCCCGTCATCGCCTGCGGCTGCCCGAGGAGTACGCCATGCTCGCCCGCGCCGGCGTGACCCTGGACGGGTTGGCCCGCATGCACGTGCCCGACTGGAATATGTTCGAGACCCTCAAGCCGCTGGCGACCGACCTGACCATGCAGCGTCATGATCTGGGGCGGGTTTCGGCCGACGCACTCTCCGCAGCCAGCAGCGCCGTGGGGGCCGCCCGGGACCTGCCGCTCCAGCTAGAGCAGATCGTGATGGATCTGGAACATGGCCGGCTCACCGTACGCACCCAAAACGAGGATCTGGATGCCCTCAATCAAACCGTCCGTCGGGTGGGAACCAGCCTGCTGCTGGCGCTGGGCGCCGGGTCGTTGCTGATCTCCGCCGCCGTACTCACGGCCGGGACAGACGCCAACCTCTTCGGATTCCCGTTCATGAAGTTCATCAGCGCCATTGCCATCGTGGTTTCCCTGGGCTCGGCGTCGGGACTTCTGGGTGCACTGGGATTCCACATGTTCATCACGAGGAGACTGCGGCCGAGAATCATCAGGAGGCTGATTTCTTGGGTTGTCAACAGGGGCAAGTCAGCGAAATGACAAGGCTCCCTTCCATGGGCCGCACGAGGGTGACAGGCTCGAAAACCTCTGGTACGCTGGCAGCTCACATACTGGCGTAGTGTATGCGGACATACCGCATCGAACGAATGAATCGCGGAAACCCTGGCTAGAGGTGTTGAGGTGAATTCACCGCAGGATGCAGGAACCCCGGCTGAGCCCCCGAACAAAAAGGGTTTTCAGCTACCAGAACTACCGCCGGGCGAGGTCATCGCCCAGAAATTCGTCATCACCAAGAAGCTCGGAGAGGGCCTTCTGGGTGCGGTCTACCAGGCCACCTCCATGAAGGACAAGAGCCAGCTGGCTCTCAAAATTCTTCGTCCAAATCTGGTGGCAGAAGAGATCGATCTGAATCGCTTCACTCGCGAACTCAATCTGGCGAAGCAGCTGAAGCACCCCGGGATCGTCGATTTCTACGATATCGGCGAACACGAAGGCCTCAAGTTCTTCACCATGGAGCTCATCGAAAGCGACTCCCTCCGGGATCGGATGGAGAAGTACAAGAAGTCCGGCAGGGACTTCACTCCGCAGGAGATGTACGGCTTTCTGATCCAGATGCTCGAGATCTTGAGGTACGCGCATCAGGCCACGTTGCACCGCAACCTGAAGCCCGAGAACATTCTCATGCTTCAGGAGAAGGGCAAGGACGGGAAGCAGCGCACGCGGATCAAGGTTAGCGATTTCGCCATCGCGCACGTCATCTCACCGACCATCTTTGCCTCGTCGTTCGTGCGGCGTGAGGAAGCCTTCTACCTGGCACCCGAGATCAGCCAGTTCCAGGATAAGGCCGGCCCGGAATCCGATATCTACTCGGTGGGCGCCATCTTCTACGAGATGCTCACCGGGAAGCCCCCTATCGGGCGTTATCTGCTGCCCAGTGAGGTGAACTCCAGCCTCTCCAAGAAGCTCGACACCCTGGTGGAGATCGCCCTGGCGCCAAGCCCGGCCGACCGCTTCCAGACCGCCGAGGACATGATCAACACGGTCAAGCTCACCTTCGCCGACCTGTACGGCGGGACGGGTGGGACCGTGTTCCGGATCCTCGCCGTGCTGGCTTTCGCCGCCCTGATCGGCGCCGGCATCGGCGCGTATTTCTTCCTGGACGAGGGGCCCACGGAGAAAGAGATCGCCGCCGAGCGGGCCCTCCACATGGAGACCATCCTGGGGCAGGTCCAGGCCGACAATACCCCCATGACAGCGGAAGAGATAGCGACCAAGGAAGCGCTACACGAGGGGATGTCGTACATCCCGCCGGGGTACTACCTCAAGGGCCGCTGGCATTTCGACGATGCGGCAGGTGCATCGGAAAACGTGGAGATCAAGCGTTACGTGCAGGGGTACTGGATCGACAAGTACGAATACCCGAACGTCGTCGGCAAGGAGCCGGTCAACCTGATCACATGGAACGAGGCCGGGACGTTGTGCCAGGAGCAGGAAAAATCCCTTTGCACGGAGGATCAGTGGGAGAAGGCCTGTAAGGGCCCGGCGATGCAGGTCTATCCGTACGGCCCCGAGTACGATGAGAGCAAGTGCCTCACCACGGGCAACAAGCTCAACGGCGGCTACGAGACCGGCAGCAGCCCCGGGTGCGTCTCCGGGTACGACGTGTTCGAGATGGCCGGTGGTTGCCTCGAATGGACCTACAGCAGCAAGGCCAAGGGCGATCGCAAGATCACCAAGGGCGGCTACGCTCCCGGCCAGGAAATGGGCGGCACCCGCTGCGCGGCACGCAAGGACGAAAAGCCCACCTACGCGCACCAGAACCTGACCTTCCGCTGCTGCATCAACGACGAGTAGCGATGGGCTCGCGCCAGGTGCGAGCCACCCCCCTCTCCTTCCCGAACCAATTCCAGTACTAGGACTGCGGGGCGTCGTTGAGCTGCCGGACGATCAAGCCGTAGATCCACGGATCGTCCACCAACTCCATGTGCCCCAGGCCCGTGACGACCAGATTGACCGCGTCGTGGCCGTCGGCGGCGGAGATCTGCGAATACCGCGAGGGGCACACCAGGTCGGTCTTGCTGTAGATGGACACGAACCTGGTAGTGGCCGGGATCGGATGCTCCTTGAGGTCACGGATGAACGAGGAGTTGGGCAGCATTTGCCAGACACTGCGGCTCACCAGCCCGGTGAATCCCACCAATCCCACGAGGGCCGTCGGTGTTCCGTGGTGGGGGGAGCCCAAGGTGATCAGCGTGCTGACCCGACGGTGCCACCCTTCGCAGGCCACCAGATACCGCCCGACGAGCCCCCCCTTGGAGTGGCCGATGATGTGCAGGGTCCCCAGGTCACCGCGTTCACTGAGGCGCTCCAGCTTGCCTGCAATACGCTGTGCGAGCCGAGGAATGCTGTGGGAGTTGAAGTTGCCCAGGAAGCCGCCCAGGTGGAAGCTCAGGACCCTGTAGCCATCCGCCCGTAGCCGCTCTTCGAGGGGTTCCAGCACGTGGCGCGTCTGCCAGAAACCGTGCAACAGGAGCACCGTCTCCCCCGCCAGATGGAAATCATCCTGGCGGGCCACATGACGACCTAGATAATGGCGTGGCCGGCCCAGGTTCGCGGACAACGTCCGATGGACTGCAAGCACGCCATCGAGGGGATTCACCAACACATCACTCCTTCCGCCATGTGCATCGTACTCCCGACTCTCCGATTCCGCGACCTCGAGGTCCATTGACAGCCCGCGGTCGCACCGCCAGAATTTCCAGCCATGGGGCAGCATCTTCGACGAGATTCCACGGGCTCGTGACCTCCGGCAAACATAGGCCCGGCCGCCGGAAAACCGCCACGAAGATCCTGGAGCGCCTGACGGTTCCGGCGATCTACGGCGGGATCACCCTGCTGATTTCACTCCCGCTGGTCTTTGCGCCCGGCACCCAGCTACTGGGTGGTTTGGCGTCGGATGCTTGCTCACACGTCTGGGGGATGAACTGGGCCCGGGAGGCGCTGTTTTATCAGGGCCGCCTGATGTTCCTGGATGCCCCCTCCATCAATTACCCCCTGGGGGGCAGCCTGATCAGCTGCCATCCCCTCAATGATCTACTGTCCATCCCCTTACAGGTCCTCTTCGGGCCGTTGACCGCGTTCAATCTGATCCTGCTGTTCCACGTGATCCTGGCCGCCTGGGGAGCCTACGCCCTGGCCCGGTACCTGACCGGGGACCGCCGGGCCGCCTTCGTGGCGGGGGTGGTGTTTGCATTTTGCCCATTCCTGGCGACCTTTGCGGTGGCCTCGGGTGGCACGGAGATGGTCTCGGTGGGCTGGCTCCCGCTGGGGGCACTGTTCGGCCTGCGCACCCTGCGCGAGGGGGGCTGGAAGAACCCCGTGCTCCTGGCGCTGACGATGGTCGCCATCGATCTGACCTGCGTCTACTACGTGGCGGTGATGGTCCTGTTCTGTGCCGGGCTGGTCCTCTACCACGGGAGCCTCGGCACGGGAGCCATCGATGCGTTGGCCCCCGGGACACCCCCGCGCGCTCCACGTACGGGCGGCCGCCTGGCAGGGGTCGCCCGGCTGATCGGGGCTGCCGGCCTCACCCTGCTGCTGGCGGGTCCGCACCTGGTGTTGCTGATGAGGGCCGTCGACAGCCCGGATTCGCTGCTCCGCGATCAGGTCGCCGACCGGCCGACCCTCTTCGGTTCGAACGACCCGCCCCCACCCCCGCTCCCCGTGGAGCCCGGTGCCAGGGACGACCCGAAGGCCATGCCCACCGGATATCCACCGAACACCGTGCGGGCCGGTTCGTCCATCTCCCAGCAGGGATACTCGTCCGTCTACCTGCTCAACGTGATCCGCCCGGGGGGCGGTTCCCTGCAACACCACGACAGCTTCTGCGAGTTCCGCCTCGATCCATACCTGGGCCTCGTGGCGCTGGCGCTGGCCGCCATCGCCCTCTGGGGCGGGCCCCGGCGGGCGACGGTGTTCTGGGTCGTCGTGTGGGCCTGCTTCACGGCCTTCGCCATCGGTCCGGATTTCAACCTCACCGCCAGCCATCAGCTGGGCCGGCTGCTGGCGCCCGCTCGTCTGCTCGGCGCCGTGTTTTTCCTCAACCCGCCCGGGCACGAAGCCGTCTACTACGTGATGAGCATGCTGGCGCTGGCCGTCCTGAGCGCCATGGGTACGAAGGTACTGCTGGAGCGTTTCCCGCTCCGCCGTCCAGGCGCCGTGACGGCGGCCATCGCCGCTGTGGTACTGGCAGACTACGCCCTGCTCTCCTCCCGGCCCTTCCCCCTGCAGCACGAGCGGGTCGATCTGCCGGAGGCGTACCTGGACAAGGTCCACAGCTATAGCAGCACGCCGATGCTGGAGCTACCCATGTGGCGCGACGGTACGATGGTGGCCAACCGGGGCCAGTTTTGCTACCAGGCGCTCCACCACCAGCCCATCGCGGGCTCCATCGCTGCCGGGATCCCCTACACCCTGGAAAAGAACCTGCTCACGTTGAGGCTCATCTCCGAGGAGTTTGGCCCCAGGGAATTGGATATCGAGCAGCGGCAATACCAAGATGCGATCGACTGGCTGCGCGCGGATGGGTTCCGCTACGTCATCGTCGATTCCAGCGCCTATGCGGAGGCCAGCTGGCAACGGGTCGAGCCCCTACTCGCCCAGCACCTGGGCCAGCCCATCGAGTATCCGGATGGCTATCGCGTGTACTCGATCGAGCCCTACTGAGCGCCTGTTGGAGATAGGCTCCCGGCCCGAATCCCATGCCAGAATCACCGCAGGTTTCTGCGGGCTGAACAATGGACCCGAAGCTTCATTGACAGCCCACGGCTGCGACGCCAGAATCCCCTCCCATATGGAACGCGATCAATACAAGGAAGCTGGGGTCGACATCGAAGCCGGCAACGAGGTCGTGGAGCGCATCAAGCCGCTGGTTCGCTCCACTTTCCGCCCCGAAGTGCTGACCGATATCGGCGGATTCGGCGGGCTGTTTGGCCTGCCGGATCGCGACTACAAGAACCTGGTGCTGGTGAGCTCCACCGACGGCGTCGGGACCAAGCTCAAGGTGGCCCAGCTGGCGGGGATCCACGACACGGTGGGCATCGATCTGGTGGCCATGTGCGTCAACGACGTCGTGGTCCAGGGCGCGGAACCGTTGTTCTTCCTGGACTACTTCGCCACCGGCAAGCTCGAGCCCGAGGTCACCGTGGCGGTCGTAGAAGGTATCGCCGAGGGTTGCCGCCAGGCGGGCTGCGCGCTCATCGGCGGCGAGACGGCGGAGATGCCGGACATGTACCCCAGCGGGGAGTATGACCTGGCCGGCTTCACCGTGGGCGCCGTGGACCGCTCCCGCCTGCTGGATGGCAAGGCAGTGAAACCGGGGATGGCGCTACTGGGGCTGGAAGCGTCCGGTTTACACAGCAACGGCTATTCCCTGGTCCGCCACCTGCTGTTGGGCCAGGCGGGGCTCGATCTGGAGGCCATCCCCGATGGCCTGGACCGGCCGTTGGCCCTCGAGCTCCTGGAGCCCACCCGCATCTACGTCAAGCCCCTGCTGGCACTCCTCGAGAAGACCGCGGTAGCCGGGCTGGCCAACATCACCGGGGGTGGCTTGCTGGAGAACCTGCCCCGCGTCTTGCCCACCGGGTGTGTGGCGCGGGTACAGCGCAACTCCTGGCACGAACCGGCGATCTTCGATCTGCTGCGGCGAACGGGCGATCTGACGGAACGGGAAATGCTGCGGACCTTCAACTGCGGGCTCGGCATGGTCGTCGTGCTCCCCGCCGACGAGGTCGATGTAGCGGCCACCATCCTCGAGCAGCACGATGTGGGCAGCTCGGTCATCGGCGAGCTGTTCGAGGGCGACGATGCTTCCGCGCCGCCCACCGTGGACATGGTTTGAAACGGGGGGTGATCTCGTGACCATCCGACTGGGTATCCTGATCTCCGGACGGGGCTCCAACATGATGAGCATCCTGGCAGCCATTCGCCGGGGTGAGATCGACGCCGAGGTGAGCCTGGTCTTCTCCAACCGCCCCAAGGCCCCCGGGCTCGCCTGGGCGCGCGCCGAGGGGTTGCCGACCGCCAGCTTCTCCCATCTCGAGTACGAGTCGCGGGAAGCCTTCGACGAGGCGATGGTCGAGCAGCTGAAGAACGCGGGGACCGAGTGGATCGCGCTGGCCGGCTTCATGCGGATCCTCAGCCCCCGGTTCCTGGATGCCTTCCCCGGGCGGATCCTCAACATCCACCCGGCTCTGTTACCGAGCTTCAAGGGCACCGATACCCATCAGCGGGCGCTGGACACGGGCGTCCGCCTCCACGGCTGCACCGTGCATATCGTCAGCCCGGAACTGGATGGGGGCCCGATCATCTGCCAGGCGGCCGTACCGGTGCAGGACGACGACACCGCCGACTCGCTGGCGGAACGGGTTCTGGTCCAGGAACACCTCCTCTATCCCCGCGCCCTGGCGCTGGCCGCATCCGGGCAAGTACGGGTCGAGGGGGGCCGTGTTCGCATCGATGATCTGCCCGCAGCGGGCGGCCAGGCTCTGATCTGGCCATGAGCACCGGAGGAACCCCTTGATCACACGCAGCTACGATGCCGTGGTCATCTTCCCTTCTCCCGGTGCGTTCACTGCGGCTGCGGTGCTGGCTGCCCAGGGCAAGCAGGTGCTCGTGGTCGAAGAGCCCAAACCGGGCCCCGAAAACCGCAGGTATTGTTTCCCCAGCCACCGGCGAGTACTGGCGGGCATCGGTGGCAACACCTGGTTGCCGCTGGCGCTTCGGGAAATCCAGATCCACCCCCAGGACATCAGCTCGCTCAAGCGCAGCGAGCCCCAGTTCCAGGTCGTGGACTCCAGTCACCGGCTGGATATCCCTTCGGATCCCGCGGCCCTGGTCGAGGAGATACGCAGGGAGTTCGGTCCGCGGCGGGCGACGGCGGCCAACAACTTGCTCGCCCGGCTAGAGACCGCCGGGACCGCCTACGCCGAGACCATCCAGACCGCGCTTTCACAGGAGACCAACGTCGGTCTGCTGGGGCGCATCGGGGTCAAGAAGATCAGCTGGACCGAGCCCCGCGAAGAGGGTGACGCAGCGGTGAACCTGTCCGAGGCCGCGGCAGACGAGTCGGTGGACGATGCGTTGCTGCGTTTCATCGGCGCCCCGCTGTCTTTCCTATCCTGCCTGCCCGATCCCGTCTCCGAGCTGGGCCTGGGCCGCGCCGGTAATCTCCTGATGGGCGCCCTCGACGGTCTGTACCAAGATCCGAGCAATCCGGACGCCTTCCACGAGCTACTGAGACGGCGAGTGGAAGGGCTGAAGGTGGACATCACTTCGGAGGACCATCCCGAACAGCTGGTGCTGGGCTGGGGACGGCTGCGGGAGATCCGCTTTGCGGGCCGCAAGCAGCCCGTGCGCGCAGAATGCCTCATCACGGGCGACAATCCCCAGCGGTTGACCTCCTGGATGGCCGACAACCACGCCGAACAATACGAATCCGCAGGCGACGATCTGGTCCCGGAGGCATTCCTGCACAGCATCCGCCTCGGTATCTCCGACGAGGTCGTCCCCGAGGGCATGTGCGACCACGTGTTGCTCCTCCCCGAAGACGACACCCAAGACGCCGAAGGCTGTCTCCTGATCTCCCTGACGCCCGCGGATTCCAAAGGGGCGCCCAAGGGCCGGCGCGCCATGACCGTGAGCTGCCGCTTGCCCCTGGAGTTTGCCGAAGATTCCCGCAAGGTCGATCAGGCCTCGCACCGGATGCTGGAACGGGTCAAGGATCTGGTTCCATACTTGGAGCGCTTCATCGAGGTGGTCCACATCCCCCAGGCAGGCCCGGCCAGCGATGCCAACCCCTACCCCCTCGACACCCGCCCGGCATGGTTTGCCGCGCCGCACTCCACCGGATCTGCAGGCCTCGCCCTCCCCCACCGCAACGTCTTCTACTGTGGACGGGGAGCCCTCCCCGCGATGGGATTGGACGGAGAGGTCATGGCGGGAATGGTCGTGGCCCGGTTGGCGGCCCAGGTGATCCGCAAGGGGCGATAGGGATCAGGGCGGGGTGCACTGCCCGTAGACGTCATCGCCCCAGCACTCCACGGATCCATCCTCGCGGACCCCGCAGCTGTGCGCAGAGCCGGTCGTCACGGACACGAACTTGCCCTCAGGTGGCATGGACTGGCCCTGCTTGTTGTCGCCCCAGCAGACGATCTCCTGGTCGATGGTGATGGCGCAGGCATGGCCGGCGCCCACGCTGACCTCCACGTACTCGCCCCATGGGGGGTGCGAGGACCCATGGGGATCCCCGCCCCAGCAGATGAGAACGCCATAGCTCTTCAGACCACAGGCGTTGAGACTGCCCGCGCTGACGTCGACGTAGCCGTCGCCCCCAGGTACACCGTCGATCTTGCCCCAGCACTTGAGGGTGCCGTTATCCCGCACGCCACAGGTGTGGTAGAGGCCCGAACTGACCGTGCTGAACTTGCCTATCGGTGCCCGCCGCCGCCCGCTCTGCTCCTCGCCCCAGCACTGGACCGAGCCGTTTTGCAACAGCGTGCCACAGGTGTGGTACCCCCCCGCGCTGATCTGTGAGAACTGCCCGGCCGGTGAGTACTCGTACCCGCCGGAGCGGCCCCAGCACGTGGTGTTCCCATCCAGATCCATCGCGCAGGTGTGGTACCCCCCTGCGTCGATCTGGGTGAAGGTCCCCTCCTCCGGTGTGTCGCTCTGACCCCGACGGTTGTCCCCCCAGCAGATGGCCTCGCCGTCGAGGGTCACGCCACAGGTGTGGAAACCGCCGGCATCCACCTGCAAGAAGCGGTGGTTGGCGGGCGGCCGCTCCTTCTGGGGTTCGAGCTCCTCGAGCCAGGCGCGGCACGCGGCCACTTCCGGCACCAGGACCTCCCGGGTCACGTCGCCGGCGGTGATCGTCGCGCCCTCGTAGCGCTCGATGTAGCGGGTCAACGCTGCGATGGCCTCCGGCCCACCCACCAGGGCCTTTTCCTGGGTTCGACGCCAATCGCGTTTGGCTCGCCACCACATCTTGGCCGCAGAGGAGGACAGCTCGTGTTCGATCTGCTCGTGGTTCGTCCAGGCCTCCAGCCGCTGTTCCGGAGTCAGATCCATCGCGGTGGTGATGGTCCCCTCCTTGACCGCGTCGGCCAGCATGTCCAGCTCCGGCCCCTTCTCGAGCTTGCCCCCCGTCAGCGGCGCCTGAGGGTTTTTGCCGTGCAGGACGGGGCTCTGGCCCGGGACACCGATGGCGGGGAACGCCCGGGCCACGAAGTCCTGGGCTTCCGCCGCGGTCACGCTGCCGTCCCGCGCGCCGTCGAGGGCGCCATCCGCCCACCCGCGCAGGGCCCCGAGGGCCAGATAGGTGAACGCGCCGTGCCGCGTGTCGAACTGCAGATTCACCGGGCCCGCCGGCTCGGTTCCCATCCAGACCAGAGATTGTTCGGACGCCTCGGGGAGCTGCACGGCCTCGAAGGGTTTGTCCGGCCGGATGGACTCACCCGTTCGGCCCGATCCGTTGAAGCTGGTATCCAGCAACAACATGGCCTGGGTGCCCTTGGATTCGATCCGCTGCACGACCTCACTGATGCGGATGCCGCTGGCGACGATGGACTCGTCTTCTGCCGTGGCGGCGATGTCCAGCATCACCGGCTCTCCGGTGCCCGGGTAGGTGGCGCCGTGGCCCGCAAAGTAGAACCACACGATGCCATCGGCCCCGGTGCCGGACGCCGCCGTGGTCAACGCAGCCATCACCCGTTCCTTGTCGGCGTAGTGGAGGACCTTGACCCGGTAGGGCGAGATCCCCCGCGTCTCGATGAGGAATTGGTAGACCGCATGGGCGTCCCGCTGGGCGTAGGGCACGCGCGGGAGCGAGTCGTAATGTTCGAGCCCCAGGATCACGGCCGAATCGTAGGGCGCCAGCACGCCGGACTCCACCGGATCGTGGATATCGGGCAACGGATGGGAGGCGGCGAGCATCAGCAGTGCTGCCGCCGGGAGCAACATCATTTTTAGCTTGCGAGACATGGTTCAAGCCTACTACAGAAGCGCCCGCCGATCTGCATGCAGGCGTGCCTTTGAGCCTACATTGATTAGCCCGCTTGTCTCACCAGGTGTCGGTATGATCGCGAAGTGAATTGGTTTCACAAGGGATTCCGCAACCGAGCGTAATACCGAGTGTATTTCCGATGGGAGCGGAATCCCTTGTGGGACCAAGGCGCAAGCGAGGGCCCGACGATCCTGGTGAGACAAGCGGGCTAAATCCGTCCGACCTCGACGACCCCCGGCACTTCCGACAGCTTCTGGATCACTTGGCGCAGCTGCGCGCGGTCCCTCACAGCCAGCCCGAAAACCACCGTTCCGAAACCGTCATCACCGATCTGCACATCACAAGAAGCGATGTTGATCTTCATCAGTCCGATACGTTTGGTCACGGTGGCCAGCATGCCCGATCGATCCTCCATCACTACGCGGATCCGCGCTTGCTGGGTGCCCCCCGTGGCCCCGGTCCACTCCGTGGGGATCGTCCGTCTGGGATCCAGCCTGGTGGCCTGCGGGCAGTCGACACGATGCACCGTGATCCCCCGGCCACGGGTGATGTACCCCACGATGGCGTCACCCTGGACGGGCCTGCAGCAACGAGCGATGGTGGTGAGCATGCCCTCCAGGCCATGGACTCGCACCTTGGATCCGGAGGCCGCCGATTTCTTGCGCGACAGCTCGTCGCCCATCGCCGGCAGGCTGAACTCTTCCTCCTCTTCCGGCTCGGGGACCAGGATCTCCATGACCTTGAACAGCGCCAGCGAGCCGTACCCGATACGCACGCACAGCTCGTCCGCGTTCCGTGCCCGGATCTGCTCGAGGACCTTGTTGAACTCGGCGCTCTTGAGCACCTTGGCCAGCTTGAGATCGTGCTTCTTGAGTTCGTTCTCCAGGGCGTCATAGCCCTCTTGCCGGGCCTTCTCCCGGGCCTCCTTCTGCAGGTACGCACGGATCTTGGAACGGGCCCGGTGGCTAACCACCATCCGCATCCAGTCCCGGCTGGGGACCTGGTCCTTGCGGGTGAGCACCTCGACCCGATCGCCGGACTGCAGCTTGTAACGCAACGGCACCATCTGGCCGTGGACGCGCGCCCCCACCGCGTGCTTGCCGACCTCCGAGTGCACGGAATAGGCAAAATCCAGCGCCGTGCTGCCCAGGGGGAACCACTTCACCTCACCTTGGGGCGTGTAGACGTAGACCTCGTCCGCGAAGAGGTCCACCTTGACCATCTCCACGAACTCCTGCGGGTCCTGGATCTCGGCCACCATGCGGGACAGCTCGCCCACCCGCGAGATGCGTTCCAGCTCCTTGGGGCTCAGGGCCAGGTGGCCTTCCTTGTAGCGCCAGTGCGCGGCGATACCCAGCTCGGCCACCTGGTGCATCTCCTGGGATCGGATCTGCACCTCGAATCGCTCGCCCTGCTTGCCCAGCACGGTCGTGTGCAGGCTCTGGTAGCCGTTGCTCTTGGGCTGCCCGACGTAATCCTTGAAACGTTCGTGGATCGGCTCCCAGCGGGCATGCACGGCGCCGAGCATGGCGTAACAGGAGGCCACGTCGTCCACGATGACCCGGAAGGCGACCAGGTCCGACACCTCCTCGAAATCCAGCTGCTTGTTGCGCATCTTGGTATGGATGCTGCTCATGTGCTTCAAGCGGCCGTGCACCGCCCCGTCGATGTGTTGCTCTCGGGCCAGCTCTTCCAGGGCACCGGAGATCCGCTCGATGAACCGGTCGCTCACCTCGCGGCGGGAGCTGAGCTTCTCTTCGAGCGCCTCGTACCTCCTGGTGTGGAGGATGGCGAACGCCAGATCCTCCAGCTCACTCTTGAAGGTCTTGATTCCCAGCCGATTGGCGATGGGCGCATAGATATCCAGGGTTTCCTCGGCCAGTCGGCCCCGCCGCGCACCTCCCCCTGTCTTGAGGGAGCGCAAGGTGTAGAGACGATCGGCGAGCCGCACCAGCAGCACCCGCAGGTCACTGGCCATGGCAAAGATCATCTTGCGGAACGCTTCCGCCTGATGCTCAGCTGAGCTGCGGTAGTTGACCTGCGCGAGCTGGCACGTGCCACGCACCAGCTCGGCAATTTCGCCCCCGAATTCCTCCTCGATCTGGCCCTCGGTGAGCCGCTCCTCTTCTACCGAGGGGAACAACAGACCGGCGGACAGGGTGTCCACATCCAACCGCAGATCGGCCAGCAAATCCGCGACGGCGAGGGACCGTTGCACACCCGTCTCGACGGTCCCCAGGGCGCCCCCGCCGATCTCCCGCACCCGCATATAGGCCCGCTGCAGGTGTTCCACATCCGCGTCCGCGGCGTAACACCTCACCTTGTCCAGGAGTTCTTGGCGGGTCAGCATCGGGCTCTCAATCGAGGACAGCGGTGACGATCTCGTCGTGGGCCGACCTCAGGACACAGGATCTCAGCACGGCGATCAGCTCCTCGGCGGCGGTCTCCAGATCTTCGTTGACGATGACGAACTCGTAGTCCCGCGCGCGCTCCATCTCCGCCCGTGCCCGGGAGAGCCGGAGGTTGACCGTCTGCTCATCGTCGGTTGCCCGGGCCGTCAGACGGCTCTTCAGCACCTCGTTGTCGGGCGGTAAGATGAACACGAAGCTGGCAGGTTCGCCGGAGGTGCGCACCTGATCGGCCCCCTGCGTGTCGATATCCAGCAGCACCGTCAGGCCGCTGCCCTGCAGCTCGTGGACCGCATCGCGAGGGGTTCCGTAGTGGTAGCCGTGCACCACCGCGTATTCGAGGAGCTCGCCGCGGGATACCAGATCTGCAAATTGGTCTTCGTCGACAAAACGGTAGTCCACCCCGTCGCGCTCCCCCCGTCGCGGCGGACGGGTTGTCGCGCTGACCGAAAACGCCAGTCTGGGGATGACCTCGAGCGCGCGGGAAACCAGGGTGGATTTGCCAACGCCACTGGGCCCGCTGAGCACGATCAGGGTGCCGCGATGCATACGTCCTCCGTCTGTTCGGTGTCCCCTACTCGACGTTCTGTACCTGCTCCCGGATCCGTTCCACTTCGCTGCGGATGTCGATGACACGGTGAGAGATGGCTGCCACGGCCGATTTACTACCCATCGTGTTCGACTCCCGCAACATCTCCTGAGCCAGGAAATCGAGCTTACGGCCCACGCGCCCGCCGTTCTGCAGCGTCTCGTGGAACACCCTGAGGTGCTCCCGCATGCGGACGATCTCCTCGTGGATGTCCGCCCTCTCGGCAAGCACCGCAGCCTCGGAGAGCACCCGCTCCGGATCCACCGGGACATCGCCGACCAGGCCCTGCAAACGGACCTCCAGTCGATCGCGGATCTTGGGCAGCAGCTCGTCGGTGCCGGTCTCCACGCCGTCCAGTTCCCGCGCGATGTGGGCCAGCCGGCGGGCCATATCCTCCGCCAGCGCCTGGCCTTCGGTCTGCCGCGCGGTCTCGTGGGCCTCCAGAGCCTCTTCTACGGCTTTCAGCAGCGGCTCCTGCACATCCTCCACCCGGGTGACCGACTCCAGGTGCAAGACGCCGTCCATCCGCGCCAGCTCGATGGCCGTCAGCTCGGGGGACGGCTCCTCGCTCGAGGAGTCCGCCAGCTCTTCGATGGCTTCCCGGTACTGATTGGCGAGCTCGGTGTTGACGGTCAGCCGGTGAGAGCCGGCCCCCAGCGCCGTGTACCGGATGGTGAGGTCCACGCGGCCCCGGCCCACGTACTGCCGCACGAGCTTGATCACGTGGGGTTCCATGGCCTGCAGGTTTGCCGGCAGCCGGGCGTGGATGTCGCAGTGTTTGTTGTTCACGGAACGAACGTCACAGCTGATCGCCCAGTCGGTGCCCGCCTCGCCGTGCCCGAAACCAGTCATGGAGTGAATATGTCCCATGCTATCGCCACCTCACGTGCTTTGCCGTCCTCTGGGTGGACCATAGGTGATCCCGCCGCTGACCTGCAAGCGCTGCCTCAAACGGATGACAATACCCGGGCCAGGGACGCAACCTGCCGGGTGACATCGTGTTGTTCTCCCACCCGCTGACGGCCGCCGCGGGCGAGCCGCTCCCGCAACGGACCATCCCCTGCTGCCCTGGCCATGGAATCCGCCAGCTGCCGGCTTCGGTCCGGCTCCACGAGAAGCCCGGACACTCCGTCATCGACCAGCTCGGGGATCCCGGAGACAGGTGTGGTCACCACCGGTACCCCCCGGGACATGGCCTCCAGCAGGGCTACGGGGATGCCATCCTGGTCCCCGTCCACCGCCACGCGGCAGGGAAGCACGAAGAGGTCCACCCCCCGGTGGTAGATTTCCTCGACCCGATCCCGCGGGAGGCTGCCGTGCCATCGGACCACGGACGCCAGACCGGCCGCGTCGGCCCGTCCCTGCCACCCCTCACGCTCCGGCCCGTCGCCAACCATGTCTACGCGGATGTCCACCCCGCCGGCTGTCAGCAGCCCTGCGGCCTCCAGCAGCAGGTCGCCCCCCTTCTTGCTCACCATCCGGCCCACGAACAGCACCCGCAGCGCTCCCCCCGGCTCCTCGGGCGGTGAAGGCCGCGGGACCGGCAGCGGGATCCCCTGATGAATGACCGAGAGCTTGCCCTTCAGACCACCGATACCAAGCGCCAGCAACCGGTCACGGTTGTACCGGGAGATGGTGACCACGGCTGAGGCGCCGTCGAGGACGTCCCGCAGGGACGGACGGGGGCAGAACAATTCCCGGGCGTGCACCGTCACCGTGTAGGGGATTCCGGTGGCGAGGTTCACGACCCGCGCCCATTCACTCGCCTCGGCAGCAAAATGCACGTGCAGCTGGCGGACGCCCTGCTGCCGGCAGTCATCGGCCAGGTACAGGGCCCTGCGCAGGTCCTTGGCGCGGCCACCGATGCCGTCCCACCAGCGGCGGACACCTGGCGCAGCGTTGCCGATCAGGCTGCGCTTCAGCACCGACGGGTGGTGGGCCCGCGGCACGACTCGGCAGCGGGCCAGCAGATCGTCGAGGCCCGGGTGGACCGGGCCGGCGGGCCCCTCGTCGATGGCCCACAGCCGGGCCTCGCCCCGGGCCCGCTGCAGGGCGACGATCTCGTCGTAGACGAAGGTCTCCGACACGGTGGGGAAATACCGCAGCAGATAGCCGAGGTCCCCAGGCCGGAGCGGGCTCACGACGCCTCCAGGAAGGCCAACAGGCGTTGCCCGCGCCTGGCCCAGGTCCACTCCGCCGCGCGTTCCACGGCGGCCGCCGCCAGGTCATGAGCCCAGGAGCGATCACCCGCAAGCCGGGCGATGGCCGCGCGCACCGCCGACGGGTCACCGGGGGGCACGAGCAGCCCGTTCTCTCCGTCCCGGACGAAGGCACGGGTGGTGGGCAAATCGGTGGCCACCAACGGCACGCCGCTGGCCAGCGCCTGGATGACCTTGAGGGGGCTGGCAAAGCGCCGGGTGTTGAGGTCCTCCTTGTACAGGGCCAGCTGGCACAGGCAGCCAGGCAATCGGCCCGCTGCCTCGGCGGGGCCCAGCCAGCCGGTCACCGTCACGCCATCGTTCTCCCGGGTCAGGCGGCGGATCCTGGCGTCGGCCGGCCCGACGATCTCCAGCTCCAGCCCCCGGGGCAGACCACCGGCCAGTTCGCGCAGGCCCGCAGCATCCGCCGGCTGACGGAACAGCCCGGAAGCCATCACCCGCCTCGCGTCGCCCAGCCGCCCCAGCCCCTTCCGGGCGCGCTCATCGTCCAGATGGCAGCCGTTTGGTAACACGAGGCAGGGCCGCTCGACGCCCATTGAACGGCGCACGAACTGCTCGAGCCCTGCGGAGACGAACAGGTGGGCATCGGCGGCCCTGGCGGCTTGCCGTTCCCCCTCGGGCCGCTGGCCGAGAGCCGACGGGACGGCGTGCCACTCCAGGGCGATGCGGGGACGGACCCGGGCCCAGCGGAGCAGGCTGCCCAGCTGCCTGGCGACGCGGAAATCCCGCGTGAGGACCCAGTCCCAGTGCCCCCGCAGCAGCCCGGCGAGCATCCAGCGGCGGCGCATGCCCCGCAGGCCCGGATGAGCCCCGTGCACGCGCTCGAGGTCGAGCCCCGTGAGGGGCGCGCCGAGCCACGCTTCTACCTCCTGGAGAGTCCGCCGAGGGCCGGTATCGTCCATCACCAGGGTGACCCGGGCGCCGGCCTCCGCCGCCCCCGCGGCCGCCGCGAGCACCTGCAACGGCTGGGGCCGGGGCTGGGCCAGGTCGTGGCGTGAGACCACGAGCAGGCGCGGAGCACGGGTGCCCTGGAGCCCGCTCACGGAAGCACCGCCCGCACCCGCTGCGCATAATGCCGGGGAAGGAACGACCCGTTCACCCGCTGTTGCCCCGAATGCCCGAGTTCCCGGCTCCATTCCCGCTGCTCGAGGAGCCGGATCAGGGCCGCGGCGATCTCCCCGACGTCGTCCGGATCCACCAGGACGCCGGTCTTCCCGTCCTCCACGGCCTCCACCACGCCATTGGTCCGCCCGGCCACCACCGCCAATCCCCGCAGGCCCGCCTCCAGATAGACGAGCCCGAAGCCCTCCGTGTCGCCGCCCGCCTCCTCCCGGCATGGCAGCGCGAACAGATCCGCCAGTTCGTAGGCGGCCTCGAGCCGAGCCTCGTCGAGGAATCCAGCCAGTCGCACCGCGTGAGCCACCCCCACGTCCTCGACGAGCCGCTCCAGCCGCTGCCGGTCCGTCCCCTCGCCCACCAGTAACAGGCGGGCGTCGCCAACCCGCTCCAGCACTGCAGGCCAGGCCTGGATCAGGCGATCTTGCCCCTTGCGCCGGATGAGACGCCCCACGGCCACGACCACCGGCCCCTGGCCCAGGCCCAGCTCCCCGCGGAGGGTGCCCGCCGGCGCGGCCGGGCCCACGGCACGCACCGCAGGCAAACAGGTGATCACCCGCGACGAATCCACACCCCGCTGCTCCAGCTCCCCGCCCAGCCAGTCCGTCAGCGCCACCACCCGATCGGCGGTGTGGAACGCCCGGGGCAGGGTCTCCACCGCGGTGACATCCCGCCCGTAGCACAGCAAGACGATCTTCATCCCCAACCGCTGGGCCAGCCGTGCTGGAGTGCCGGCGAGCTGCCAGCTCGCGGCCACCAGAGTGGCGGCACCATACTTCATGTAACACTTCATGATATATGGCGTAAAATTGCGTGATGCATGATGTACCCAGGAGTGCCCTGACATGCGTACGATCGGGTACGGGCGGCGTTCGTCCCACGCGCTGATGTCCTCGCCACGCCCCCTGCTGTAGACCACCACCGGTTCGCCGATCTCGGCCATTCCCGTGGCCAGCACATCGACCAACGTGGCGACACCGCCGTCCTGGCGGGGCGGCAGATCGAGGGTAGCGAGGATGCGTGTCATCCGGTTTGGTCCGCCTCCAACAGCTCGGTCGCCCGGTGGAGGACCGTGCCGGCCCCCAGGTCATCGAGGCAGGCGTGGTGTTCCAGCGGGCAACGACTCGAACCATACAGCGTACAGGGATGGCACGGCAGATCGGGAATGATCGCCCGTCCCACCCCCTCCCACGGCCAGTACCCCATGCGCGCCCCCGTCGGACCGAACAGCCCCACCGGCCGTGCCCCGGCAGCCCCCGCCAGGTGCAGCAGGCCCGTATCCCCACCGACGGCCACCTCACAGCGACCCATCGCCCGCAGCATGCCGACCAGATCGAGTTCTTCGTGGGCGCTGGCCGCCCCGGCTGCCCGGCCCACGACGCTGTGGACCAGGGCCTCCTCGCCGGGGCCGTAGAACACGATGGAACGCCCGCCCGTGGCGGCGCGCCAACCGGATGCGAGCTCGGCGTACGCCCGGGCCGGCCATCGTTTGATGGCGCTGCGAGCACCGGGCAGCAGGGCCAGTAACGGCCCACCGTCCCCCGGCACCGCGCCGCGCAACCCCTCGGGCGCTCGGGGCATCGCTGCAGCGTCTGCCGGCGCATCGACTACATCCAGAAACCGCCGGGTGAACTCCCTCACGCTGCCCCGTGGCACCCGTAGCCGGCCGTCGCCCAGGCGGATCCCCACCGCCAGCCGGCGCGAGAGGGACTCCTTGGCCACCGTGCGGTCCGCCCCCCCCAGCCGTCCCGCCAGGATCCGGCTGCGCAGGCTACCGTGCAGATCGAGGATGGGGCCGTACCCGGCATCTCGAATCTCCCGGGCCAGGGCCAGGTTTTCCTGCAGGCCGGCGTATCCCCCCAGCCCTTCCAGGGTGAAGGTCCGCCCCACCCAAGGTAGCGCGCCCATCAACCCCGCATATCGCCGGCTCGTCACCAGCGACAACGGCCCGCATCGTCCGTGGAGCGCGGCCAGGGCCGGCCAGGTGAGCACCAGATCGCCCAGCCGGCCGAACCGGATCACCAGCGGTGCCGCATCAGACATCTGCAGGCACCTTCCGGAGCACGGCAGCGAGCACCTCGCCCACCGAGATGGACAGCAGACACTCCAGGCCCAGCGGGCAACGGCGCCGGTAGCAGCCCGCACAGGGGAGTTCCGCGCGGTGCAGGACCTGATGGCCCGGCCCCAGGGGACCGTGCAACCCGGGGTGGCTCGAGCCGAACACCGCTACCACCCGGCCGCCCCCAGCCGCCCATACGTGCATGGGGCCCGTGTCGTTGGTCACCAGGCACGGCAGCTGCTCGGCCAGCGCCGCGAACGGCATCAGCGGGAGGGTCGTATCGCCGGCGGCCAGGGTGGCCGCGCCCGGCCCGGCCGCTTCCCGGATCCCCTGCACCAGCCGCGCCCCGGGCCGCCCCTCAGCCGGCCCGCCGATCACGCAGGTATGGATCCCTCGCCCAGCCAGCCGTACCGCAAGCTCTCCATACCGATCGATGGGCCAGCACTTGGTCTTGCCACCGGCCGCAAACGGCGCCATGGCCACGGTACGCCGTCCGCCGGCCGGCAGGTGCTCCAGCCATTCCCGGGCGGCACTCCGGTGCGCTGACGACGGCTGCAGGGCAGGCAACGGCTCGCTGCACCGGCCACCCACCGCCTCGATGATGTCCAGATAGTCCCTGGCCTGGTGCGCCGCCGGCCGTCCCCGCCGCTTGCCCACCGGATGGGTCAACAGGGCTCGCCGCATATCGTCCGCGTAGCCGACGCGGATCGGGATCGAAGCCCGCCACAGCTGGTAGACGCTGCGGAACGACGGGCTGAACAGTAGCGCCGCACCAAAATGCCCAGCCTTCAGACGGGACCGCAGATCGCCGTCACCGCGGGACGAAGGGGGGACCTCGATATGGTCCTGGACGGCCGGATGGCCGTCGAAGACAGCAAGCGCCGGGCGACGGGTAGCCACGACGATGGGGGAGCCGGGCCGCAGCTCGTGCAGGCATGCCAGCGCGGGCAGGGACAGGGCTGCATCCCCGATCCAGTTGGGGGCGCGGAACAGCAGGGGTGATCGATCCTTGGGGAGCGGACTGGGCACTCCGGGCTCGCGCTCGACGCCGTCTGCCCTCGGGGTCCCTGTCGTCAGTGGCCGGATCCCCCGCCGTAGTCATTGCCACCGGATGTCGTACGCTCGAATCCGGGGATGGCGTCCTGGGCCTGGTCCGGCTTGTTCGTCGTCCCCTTGCGGGCTGCCGCCGCCGCTTTGAGCTTGTCGTTCTCCACGTCGCTCTCCGCCCGCATGATGGCCACCAAGCGGTCGAAGTTGGAGACGCTGGTGGATGCGTCGCGGGCGGTGGCCAGATCGATGATGCCCTGGGAGTACATGCGGATCACGTGCTGGTCGAAGGTCTGCATCCCGTAGGACTCGCCCGTCTCCTGCAGCTGGACGATGTTGCCGGTCTTCCTGGTGTCCCGGATGCAGTCGCGGATGGCGTCGGTGGCCACCAGAATCTCGGAGGCGGCGACACGGCCGGGCTGGTCACTCCGCTGAACCAGACGCTGGCAGACGATGGCCGCCAGCCCGTCCCCCAGGCGCAGCCGCACCTCCTGCTGCTGCTCGGCGGGGAAGAACGCCAGCATGCGGTTGATGGATTTGGAGGTGTCGGTGGTGTGCAAGGTGGACAGCACCAGGTGGCCGGTCTCCGCGGCCCGCAGGGCCATCTCCATGGATTCCATGTCCCGCATCTCACCCACCAGGATCACATCCGGGTCCTGGCGCAACGCACCACGGAAGGCGGTCAGGAAGCTCTGGGTGTCCGTGCCCACCTCCCGCTGGGAGATACAGGCCTGCTTGTTCTGGTGCAGGTACTCGATGGGGTCCTCGATGGTCAGCACGTGGCAGCGCCGGGAGTCGTTGATGCGGTCGATCATGGCGGCCAGGGTCGTGGATTTGCCGCTACCGGTGTTGCCGGTGACCAGGATCATGCCGCGATTGACCAGCGCCAGGTCCTTCAGCACGGGGACCAGCCCCAGCTGGTCGAGGGTCGGCACCTTGTGGGGGATGATGCGCAGCACGATGGCGAAGCTGCCCCGGCTGCGGTACAGGTTGACGCGGAAACGCCCCAGCTGGGGGGCCGAGTGCGCGAAGTCGAACTCGCGCACCTGATCCACCTTGAAGTTGTACCCGGCGCGGGCCAGCAGGATGGCCCCGTATTGTTGGGTCTCCGCGGGGCCCAGCGGGACCGCGTCGGGCTGTACGGTCATGGTGCCGTCGATGCGATAGAGGGGGGGCTCGGTGACCTTGAGGTGGACGTCCGAGGCGCCAGCGGAAACGCCGTAACGGAGGATTTCGTGGAGCGTTTGCTCGCTGACTGCGGCCATGGACTACCTCTTCTTCTTGCCCTTCTTGCGGGCCTTACGCTGTTTCTTGCGTTTCGATTTGTTCTTCTTCTTGTCGACCTTCTTCTTGGTGGCACCACCTCCGCCGGTGGCGGGCGCGCCCATCCCGGGCATGCCTCCCATCCCGGCCATGCCACCCATCTGGCCCATCTGGCGGGCCGCGGCCATGCCGCCCATGCCGGGGATCTTGCCCATCAGACCGGTGGCCTTGCCCAGCTCGCCCATCACCTGGCGGGCCATCGTGAAGCGCTGGAGCAGGTCCTTGACCGCCTTGACGCTACGGCCACAGCCCTTGGCGATACGCTCCACCCGGCCCTCGTCGAGGATATCCGGATTGAGCCGTTCGGCCTTGGTCATCGAGTTGATCATCGACTCGATGCGCACCAGCTCCTTGTCCTCGATGACCGTGCCCTCGGGGATCAGGTCGCCGAAAAACGGCATCTTCTCGAAGACCTCCTGGAGAGGCCCCATCTTCTGGACCGTGTGCAGCTGGTCGAGGAAATCGTTGAAGTTGAAGCGGCCCTTGAGCAGCTTCTTGGCGTCCTCCTCGGCCTTCTCCTCGTCGACGACCTTCTCGAAGTCCTTCATCAGGCCGACGATGTCGCCCATGCCCAGGATGCGTGAGGCCAGGCCTTCCGGGCGGAACTCCTCGAGCTGGTCCAGCCCCTCCCCCATACCGACGAACTTCAGCGGCTTGCCGGTGACCTGTTTGACCGACAGAGCGGCGCCGCCGCGGGCGTCACCGTCGAGCTTGGTGAGGATCAGGCCGTCCACGTTCAGCCGTCGATCGAACTCGGCCGCCGTGCGTACGGCGTCCTGGCCCACCATGGCGTCACAGACGTACAGGATGTTGCGCGGGTCGGTGAGTTTCTTGATGGACTCCAGCTCGGACATCAACTGCTCGTCGATGGCCAGACGGCCGGCGGTATCGAAGATGACCACATCCCGGCCGACAGCCGCCGCCTGGTCGAAGGCAGCCTTGCACAGCTGGGGTGGGGACATCCCGTCCATGTGGAACACGGGGACGCTGAGCTTGCGCCCCAGCACCATCAGCTGCTGCACCGCCGCAGGGCGATAGACGTCGGCGGCGACCAGCATCGGCTTGCGGTTCTGCGTCGTCTTGAGCAGGCGGGCCAGCTTGCCGGCGGTGGTGGTCTTACCGGAGCCCTGCAGCCCCACCATCATGATGGCGGTCGGCCCCTTGGAGGCCATCTCCAGGGAGGTATCCACGGGGCCCATCAACGCTTCGAGCTCGCTCTGGCAGATCTGGATGAAGTGATCCGCCGGTGAGGCCCGGAGCGTCTTGCCCTTCTTCTTGACCTTGACCTTGACCACCTCGCCGATGGCCTTGTCCGTCACCGCCGCGATGAACTGGTTCACCACAGTGAATTCGACATCCGCCTCGAGCAACGAGACGCGGATATCGCGGATGGCTTCGTGGATGTTGTCTTCAGTGATCTTGGACTCGCCGGCGAGTTTCTGGCGAGCGTTACGGAATCCCTTGGTCAGCGTCTCGAGCATGTGTCCTGTTCAGCCGGGATATTCGTGGTGTATTCAGCGTTCCCGGACCGTCCTGCGGGCTGTTGAAAAGGTGCCACCGAGGGGGGGCGCTGTCAATGAATCTAGGTGCCGAAGCACCGCCTAGTCGCCACACGTCCCCTGCAGTACCAGAGTCCCAACCTCACGGGTGGCCTCCCAGTACCCCAGGTCTTCCAGGGAACTGAGGATCGTCACTTCCCAGCGGAAGTATCCGCGATCGACGGCCTGACAGGCGTAATGAACATCCATGACCAGATCCTCACCGCCCGGGATCTCCAGCGTCTGCTCGAAATCGAAGAACGGTGAATCCTGATCATCGCCCGGTGGGACCATGTCCGCACCGAACGTGTCGGGCACCAGAAAATACAGATAGACCGGGTCCTCTTCCAGGTTCCCGAAGGTCAGTTCGAGGACCGATTCGTCGTCGATGGCGATCGTCCCGAAATCCAGGACCTCCGGATCCATCGTGGCGTGGTGAATGGTGCTCCTGCAGCCGCCGAGCAGCAACGCGGACACGAACACGATCATCGGTAAACGGCTCATTGCACCCCCGTCGAACCAAAACCGCCGGCGCCGCGTTCGGTCTCGTCCAGAGAGTCGAGGAGCTGCCAGTCAGCCCTCCCGACCGGACACAGCACCAGCTGGGCGATACGATCGCCGTGCTCGATGGTGAACGGTTCGCTGTCCAGGTTGATCAACAGGATCCGGATCTCACCGCGGTAGTCGGCGTCGATGGTCCCCGGGGCATTGACCACCGTCACCCCCTTGAGGGCCAGCCCGCTGCGGGGCCGTACCTGGATCTCCCAGCCCTGCGGGACCGCGACGGCCAGCCGGGTGGGGACGGCGGCCCGCTCCATCGGCTGGAGAATCATCGGCTCGGCCAGAGCCGCGCGCACGTCCATTCCAGAGGCCCCCTCGGTCATGTAACGGGGCAACTCGACATCGGGTGTCTTGGCGTTGTCCAGGACCGTGATCCAGACGACGATGGCTTCGCTCATGTTCCACTCTCCACGTCCGGCTCGGCGCTGTCATCGTCGCCGGCGGGCGGCTGGGCGGCCTGGTCGATACTCTCCTCGTCCATGCTCACGGTGAGGGCAACACGGCACATCTTGCGCACGGACGGGTCCACGTCGCGTAGCCCCAGCCGCAGCGCGTCCTGCGTGGTCGGTTCCAGGGCGGCGACCTCCCCCAGCCAGACGGCACAGTCCTCCCAGCCCGCTCCAACGTAGGCCAGGCAGAATCCCAGGTCCGTGCTGCCCAGATCCCCCAGCGGGAGCACGTCCCGCTCGCGGATCTCCAGGCGCTCCCGCCAGGCCGCCGTCGTGCTCTCACGCAGCGCCTCGGACAGGGTCTTGAGGTACGCCTCGCCCAGCACGATCTGGCCGTCGGCCGGCGCCTTCCAGCCGGACTGACCCCGGTTGGCACGCAAGGTCAGCCGCGCCGTCCCGAACCGGGGCACCCAGATGGCGGTGCCCTGCCCGTGGATGGCCGCCAGGTCGCCGGCGAAACACTCGGCCAGGACGTCCTGCGGTGTCTGGGGTTGTTCCTCGGTCGGAGGCTCCTGCACCTCGGTACGGGCGTTGCCCTTGTCCTTGTCCCCGGACTTCGCTTCGAGGGCGGACACCGCCGGTGCCGTGGCCTTGCCCAGCAGCTTGATGTCCACGGTCACGGCCGTCGATGGGCCGGTGGTGGACGCACCCCAGGCCGCCGCACAGCCCAGGGGCAGATCGGTCATCAGCAGGTTGACGGCCTTGCCGAATTCGCTGCTGGGATCGGGCGGAATGATCTCCACACTCCCCCCGTCAAAACCGACGGTGGGCAGGTTGGTGCGCACCCCTTCCATCCGCGAGCCGCGACGGTTGAGCACGCTGGGTAGCTCCATGGCCTCACGGCTGGATGGGTCGTCCGGGATCACCTCGCCGCCGGCGACGCGCTCGATGACCTGGTTCAGGCGTTCGGACATGGGAGGTTCGACCTCCGCCAACGACAGACCGACCCGGAGGTTCTCGTAGGGCTGGGGATCGTCGCGGGGACCGGCGTGGGTGAACAGCCGCATCCACCGATCCTGGGTTTCGGCCGGTTCGGCGGCCCACAGGGCCTGGCAGGACTCGAGGATGCCATCCGGATCGGCCTTGAACGAAGGCCAGCAGATCTCGACGAACACCTCTTCCCGCACCGGCCCCTCCAGCCCGTCGTAGAGCAGATCCAGGTGGGTTGGCAGCAGCTGGTATTGCTTGGCGGTCGCGAAGGCCACCGTGGTCCGCTGGGGGTCCTTGCCCAATACGGCCAGCAGGACCTGTTGGCTGCGCTCGTCGTTCACCAGCACCAGGGCCCGCACGAGCCGGTCCCGCATCACCTCGTCGGCGACCTCGGGCTCGATCTCCTGCAGCTTGTCGGCTGCTCCCGGCTGGAGCACGGCGAGGCTGGATGGGGTGGGTTCGGAAGAAAGGAACGTGATAGTAGCCGCACGCCGCTCGTCCTCCTCGCTGGTGGGGCACCCCACCAGGAGGAGTACGGCAGCTAGGGCTCCGAGGAGCCAGCTGCTATTCGCTGTCAGCGTCCAGTGCATCCTTGCGAGACAACCGGATCTTGCCGGACCTGCGGTCCACGTCGATGCAACGGACGAGCACTTCGTCGCCTTCGCGTACGATGTCCTCGACCCGCTCCACGCGGTGCTTGGCCAGCTGGCTGATGTGCACCAGGCCGTCGGTCCCCGGGAAGATTTCCACGAAGGCGCCGAAGTCGGTGATCTTCTTGACGAGGCCCAGGTACAGCTTGCCGATTTCGGCTTCCTGCGTGATCTCCTGGACCATCTTGATGGCCTTGTTGCAGGCGTCCTCGTCCGGCGAGGAGAGCTGCACGCGGCCGGTGTCGTCCACGTCCACCTTGCAGCCGGTCTGCTCGACGATACCGCGGATGACCTTGCCTCCGGGGCCGATGATGTCGCGGATCTTGTCCTTGTGAATCATGATCGTGTGGATGCGCGGCGCGTAGGGGCTGCCACCCTCACGCGGGCCGTCGATGGCCGTGGCCATCTTGCCCAGCAGGTGGGTCAGGGCGTCCTTGGCCTGGGCCAACGCCTTGGTCATGATCTCGCGGCTGATGCCGCCGATCTTGGTGTCCATCTGGAATGCGGTGATGCCGTCGGCGGATCCGGCGACCTTGAAGTCCATGTCGCCCATGTGGTCTTCGTCACCCATGATGTCGGTGAGCACCACGTAGTCGTCGCCCTCTTTGATCAGCCCCATGGCGATACCAGCGATGGGCCGCTTCATCGGAACGCCGGCGTCCATCATCGACAGGGAGCCGCCGCAGACGCTGGCCATCGACGACGAGCCGTTGGACTCGGTGATGTCACTGACCACACGCACCACGTACGGGTACTCGGTCTCGTTGGGCATGACCTGGTCCAGGGCACGGTGCGCCAGGGCGCCGTGGCCGATTTCACGCCGGCCGGGGCCGCGCATGAACCGCACCTCGTTGACGCTGAACGGCGGGAAGTTGTAGTGCAGGATGAAGGTCCGCTTCTGGTCGGCCTCCAGGTACTCGATGCGCTGGGCGTCGTCGCCGGTGCCCAAGGTGGTGACCACCAGGGCCTGGGTCTCACCGCGGGTGAACAGCGCCGAACCGTGGGTCCGGGGCAGCACGCCCACGCGGACGTCGATCTCGCGGATTTCCGCGGGGCCACGGCCGTCGATGCGCTTCTGCTCGGTCAGCGCCATCTTGCGCACGACCTTCTTGCGGAGGATGTCCCAGCCCTTCTTGGCCTGGCCAACGGCCGCCTTGTCGGACGGGTCCTCGATGAGGTCGGCGATGATGTCGCTGCGCAGGGCGCGGCACGCCTTGCGGCGCTCCAGCTTGCCCTCGGTGAGCAGGGCGGTCTTCATGGCGTCGTCGTACTTCTCGAAGATCGTGGCGTGCAGCGCCTCGTCCACCTCGGGGGGCTCGACGGGGGCGGCCTGCTTGGCCACCTCGGCGGCCAGCGCCTCCTGGGCATCCAGGATGGGGAGGATCGACTGATGGGCGAAGTCCAGGGCGTCCAGCAGGTCGGACTCGCTGACCTCTTCGAAGCCACCCTCGACCATGCAGATGGCCTCGCGGGTCGCGGCGACGATGAGCTGGATGTCGCTCTTGTCCCGCTGCTCGAAGGTGGGGTTGGCGACGAGCTCGCCGTCGATGCGGCCGACGCGGACGGCTCCGTAGGGGCCCTCGAAGGGGGCGTCGCTGATCATGGCGGCGCAGGAGGCGCCGTTCATGGCCAGGACGTCCGTGTCGTTGACCTTGTCGTGGCTCAGCACGAAGGCGACGATCTGGGTTTCCTGCTGGTACCCCTTGGGGAACAGCGGGCGGGTGGGCCGGTCGATCATGCGGGAGGTGAGCGTCTCCATCTCGGTGAGCTTGCCCTCGCGCTTGAAGAATCCGCCGGGGATCTTGCCGGCGGCGTAGGTCTTGGCGATGTAGTCGCAGGTCAACGGCAAGAAGTCGATGCCTTCCCGCTTGGACTCCTCGATGGTGCAGGTGACCAGGGTGACGCTGTCGCCGTACTGGACCGTCACCGCTCCACCGGCCTGACGGGCGATGAGTCCCGTCTCGAATTTCATCTCCTTGCCGGAGATTTCAACTGTCTTGGAATGGATGTCGAACATGAATTCCTCGGGCGTGGCCACGCGACTGCGGGCCGCCTTTTCAAGCAGTCCCCCCGAACTCTGCCCCTATGGCGAGAGTTCCTCTGCGGTCAGTTACCCGGGGAACCGCAACTTCGCAAAGCCCCGCCCTAGACGAACGGAGCGCTCCTCACTGCTACTTCCGGATGCCGAGCTCACCGATGAGCGTCTTGTAGCGGCCGAGGTCCTTGCGCTTGAGATAATCGAGCAGACCACGACGGCGGGAGACGAGCTTCAGCAGACCGCGGCGGGAGTGATGGTCCCGGTGGTTGGTCTTGAAGTGCTCGGTCAGGTACTTGATGCGATAAGTCAGGATGGCGACCTGGACTTCCGGCGAACCGGTGTCCCCGTCGTGGGTCTTGAACTTGTCGATCAATTCGGAGGTGATTTCGGGAGTGAGAGCCATGGAAACCTCCCGGAATACCGATGGTCCACCTTGGGCGACCTGTCGCGTATTCCAGCAACGTTGGGTGTCCGAAACGACCACAATGCCGTTCCGGTGCGCGGGAACATAGCGACGGGGCGCGGGAATGTCAATGATCTTGGGGATATAGAAGCGGGGAGGCCGTGCCCGTCTGAACGCGGTTCGAGCAGCGGTCAGCGGGGCAGCAGGACCTTGTTGATCTCGAGCACCGGCTCCCGCGCGGGCATCCGGTGGGCCCTGTCCGCCGCACAGGTCGCCCGCATGATGGCCAGCGTACGACCGTCGGCCTGGTTCAGCAGCACCGGCTCGCCGGCCTCGAACTCCGGGGTGCCGGACGGGGGGAAATCCGCGGCCCGCACCGGCTCTCCGTGGCGCACCCGGCTCTCCACCTCGCTGCTCACCTGCACGGTCGGGGCTTCGACACACCCGGAGACCGGCATCAACGAGTCGCCCAGCTTCTCCACCCACCAGCTCGCCCCCTCTTCGAAGGACCAGCGCCAGCGGCGGCCCTCGGCGCTGTCATCGTGGGAAGACTCCTCGTCCCGATAGAGGGCACCCAGCTCGTCGATCTCGTCGAGGGTGATGGAGTTGCCGATGTGGAACTGCCCGGACGTCTCCCGCTCCAGCGTGGTCAGGTGGGCTCCACACTCGAGCAACTGGCCGACCTCGTCCACCAGCACCCGAACATACGTACCCGTCGAGCAGCTGACCCGGAATTCCACATCGGGGAGGTCCATGGACAGCAGCTCGATGCCATGGATCGTCACCTGCTTGGCCTTACGCTCGACCTCGATGTTCTTGCGGGCCAGCTCGTACAGCCGCTTGCCCTTGATCTTCACCGCCGAGTACATGGGCGGGACCTGCTCGATCTCGCCGAGGAAGCTCTCAAGGGCGCCCACCACACGTTCTTCGTCGATCCCCTCCACCGGCGCCTCGGCCACCACTTCGCCGGTGGGGTCGAGGGTATCGGTGCGTATACCCAGGCGCATCGTGCCCCGGTAGACCTTGAGGTCGGTGGACATCAACGAGGCGACGCGGGTCGCCGAATTGACCATCACCGGCAGCACGCCGGTGGCGAATGGGTCCAGTGTCCCACCGTGCCCAGCCTTGTGGATCCGCATGGAGGCGCGCAGCCGGCTCACCGCCTGCTGGCTCGTGATTCCCGCGGGCTTGTCCAGGACGACGATCCCCTGGATCTCGGGGTTGCGCAGACGATCCCGTGCCACGTCAGTCCTCCATCTCCCCGTCCTCGCCATCCTCTTCGAGCAGCTCGCCCCGTTCCCGCTGCCGCTCCTCGTCTTCCCGTACGACCCGATCGATCATCAGGCGCACCTCGGTGGCCTGGTGCAAGATGGCGTCGTGCTCGAACCGCAATTCCGGTACCTGGCGCATACGGAGGATCCGCCCCAGCTTGCTGCGCAGGAACCCGCCGGCCTTCTTGAACCCCTTGCTGGCCTCCTTGGCGCCGGACTGATCGCCGAGCAACGTGAACAGTACGCGGGCGTTGCGGCAGTCCGCCGACACCTCTACGCGGGTGACGCTGACGCCCTCCAGGCGTGGGTCCTTGATGGAGCTCCGCAGCAATCCCGTGATCTCACGCTGCAGCAGGCTGGCCAGACGTTGACTACGCTCGACGTTCACATTCTCCTCCGAAACGGGGCGTACCATGCGCGAGGGGTCCGGGACTGTCAAGAAAGGAGGCGGACCTGGGACCGTGGTCAACCGGCGTCGGGGAGGGTCTCCATTTCCTGCGGGCGGACGACCGTGACCCGGATCTCGCCGATCATGTCGGACTTCTTCTCCACGCGCCGCAGGGAGATCTGCCGCAGTCCCCAGTAGTGCACCAGCCGGATCTCCATAGTGGAATCGATGCGTTCGGGGAGACGCAGAGGGAATCCACAGACACCCATCGCCGTGGAGGGGTCCATCGGTGCATCGAAGGTGTAGGAGATGTACTGGATCCGCCCCTGATAGACGTGGACCTGCCGGTTCCCGAAGTCGATCTGGGTGATGCCCCAGCGTTCATCGGCCTGGCGCCCAAGCTCCGTGCCCAGCTGGTCGGCGATTACCTCTGGGGCCAGGGAATCCCAGCTGCGGCCGGCCAGGTAAGGGATGTCGATGTGTAACCCTTCGGCTTTCACGTAGGCGGGGGCCGAGTTCGCCCGTTCCTCCCGCTCCTGGGCTTCCTGGATCAAGCTGGTCTGGGGTGCATCCGACGGGCACGCGGACAAGAATAGCAACAGCGACGCGATGACCAGGGCGTAACGTCGGCAACCGGCAGGTAGGGTTCGCATCCTCTGAGAAGTAAGGTACAAGCTGTTCCCGGGCAGCGCAAAGGTTGCTGGCCCGACGAGGTCGCCGTGAACGACGAAACGAACCACGACGCCGGAGCACTCAAGGGGCGCGGCGGCATCTCCACCGACGAGGTCGTGGCCGGCCGGCGTACCCTGCCGCCGGGCTTCGGCGAACACTCCAGGGACAAGGCCTTCACCAATCAGTACATCGAGATGCTGGCCGAGTACCCGGATCTCATTCTCCAGGGCGAGGCGGCCGAGGCCTGCTGTGGCAGCTGGTTGCCCCGAGCCAGCGAGCGAGACGGTGTGGACTACCGTGCGCTGGAGCTGGAGATCGGCAGCGGCAACGGCTTCTACCTGCGGGGTATGTGCCAGCGCCACCCGGACCGGCTCTTCGTGGGCGTGGAGATCCGTTACAAGCGCGTCTGGATGGCCGCCAAGAAGCTGCACGTCGCGGGCCTGACCAACGGGCGCGTGGTCCTGCATCACGCCGGCTACCTGGCCCGGCTGTTCACCCCCGGAGAGCTGTCCGCCATCCACATCAACCACCCCGACCCCTGGCCCAAGGACCGCCACGCCGGCAACCGCCTGTTCAACGCCGGCTTTGCCGAGCAGTGCCACGGCTTGCTCTCCCCGGGAGGCCTGATCCAGATCAAGAGCGATTTTGCCCCCCACGCGCCGGAAGCCCGGCGCCACTTCGAGGCCGCCGGCTTCGAGGAGACCGCCTTCACCCCGGATCTGCACAGGCCGGGCGAGCCTCTGGCCGAAGGCAACATCGTCACCAACTACGAGCGCAAGTTCATGGAGAGTGGGGAGCCGGTGTTCCTGCAGCGGTTCGTGAAGCGAAGGTAACGTCACAGTTCTGGGATCAGATGCTCGATCCCCTCTAACCGGACCCCCGACTGGGCCCCCAGTACCTGGATCACCCGCGATGCATAGTAGTTGCCGATGCGGGCGCAGGTCGGTAGGGCCAGCTCCTGGCACAGACCGTAGAGGAAGCCGGCCTGGAAGGCGTCGCCGGCGCCGTTGGTGTCCAGGGGGCGATCGACGGCCTCCGTACGCACCAGGATCGACTCGCCGCCGGTCCGGATCAGGCAGCCGTCGGCACCCAGCTTGACCACGACTACCTCGGCGAAGGGATCCAGGCGCTGGCCCAGGTCCATCCGATCACAGCCGGGATCGCTGTACCGCGTGGCCTCGTCCTGGTTGGCGAAGACGACATGGACTCCGGCGGCCAGCTGAGCCTCGATGACCTCGCGGTGCAGGTCCAGCAGGCGGGCGTCAGCCAGGTCGAAGGAGATGCGGCCGCCCATCTCCGCGACCTTGCGGTGGGCGGTACGGGTCGCCTCGCTGAGGGGATGGTCCCCGCGCAGCTCGTAGGCGCTGTAGTGCAAGTAACGGGTATCGGCCATCACCTCGTAGAGCAGCTCGTACTCCATCAGCTGCTTGGTCACCCCGAAGTCGACGCCGAAGGTACGCTCGCCGTCGGGGGTGACGAGGGTGTAGGCGATGCCGCTGCGGCCCTCCTTGATGGACACGAAGGTCTCGATGCCGTTGTCCCGGAGCCGGGCGATGTAGGCGTAACCGTTGTCGTCGTTACCCACGCAGCCGATGAAGGCGCAGCTCAGGTTGAGGCGTGACGCTCCGTGGGCCGTGTTGGCAGGTGATCCGCCAGCGGTGATGATGACGTCGTCGGGGGCCTTGGCAAAATGCGCCTCGAGCTTGCACCGCAGCGTTTCGTCGACGGCAAAGCTGCGCCCCTTGAACAGGCCCAGCTCGGCCACCTGGGACTCGTCCACCAGCAAGATGTAGTCCGTCAACGCATCGGAGATGGCGCACACGTCGTATCGATAGTCGCTCAAAGGGTGCCTCTCGACGAAGCGGCGCTAGCGCCGGTACCAGCCGTTGTCGCCGTGTACTAGCAGCACGCCGACGTGTCCGCCAGCGGGAACCATGATATCCCCGGACCAGAGCAGCCCGGCCGCCGAATTCTCCACCTGCAGGCGCCAGCTGCCCGCCGGGATCTCCGCCCGCACGAACGGGGCGTGCCGTTCACCCCAGTCCGGCGCGTTGCAACGCACGTTCCCCGTACTGTTCTCGACGATCACCGACAGGGCGCCCGCCGCGGCCAGGGCCGGCTCGGCGGGTTCTTCGGCCGGGGCTTCGGTGGGGAGCTCGGCCAGGATCTCGGTGGGGGTGTCGGCCGGGACCACGACCCGGGCCTCCCGTGGAATCCTGTCGGTCTCGCTCCCGGTAGCAGACACGCTCGCGGGAGCGGGCTGTTCGACGGGAGCGGGCGTCGGCGTGGCCTCGGGCTCGACGGTCGCTGCGGACGGAGGCGCCCCCTCCACCGGTGCAGCGTCGTCCGTGGCCCCGCCCGGTGCCTCCCCTCCCCTCGTGACCCCCAGGAACACCAGCCATCCGGCCAGCACCACCGCAACGGGCGCCGCGATCCAGGCCCACCGCCGCCGGCCGCCCCGGCTCAACTCCGCGGTCTGGCGAGCCGGAGAGGACGCCCGGGTCACCAGCGTCTGCATGTGCCCCCGGGGCCCCGTTGGGTCGGCCACGGTTGCGCCAGGCGGGGCACAGGTCACCGCCTCGCCCCCGGCACCGGGCCTCACCAGCGACATCAACTCGGCCAGTCGTTCCTGCCCCGACTCCAGGTCATGGGCCCCCGCCGCCAGCTCCTGGCGCATGCTCCGGGCATCGGGATATCGGTCGCGGACATCCGTGGCCAGGGCCCGGCGGAGCACGGGGAACAGGTCTTCGGGGAGTTGGCCTACCCGCTCCTCCACCGCGGTCAGCGCGCCCCGCCGCGCCGACTCCAGCACCGCCAGCTCGGCGTCCCCCGCCAGGGCCCGCTCCCCGGTCAGCAGCTCGAACAACAACAGGCCCACGGCGTACAGATCCGAGCGCCCGTCCAGCGCCCCGGCCTTCGCCTGCTCCGGGCTCATGTAGGCGATCTTGCCCTTGAGCCCTGCGCGGCTCACGTGGTCCGCCGCATCGGTGTGGGCGATGCCGAAATCGGTGAGCTTGACCCGCCCGTCCTCGCTCACCATCACGTTAGCCGGGCTCACGTCGCGGTGCACGATGCCCAGGGGCCGCCCCCCGTCGTCACGCGCGTCGTGGGCATAGGCCAGGGCCGCCAGCACCTCGCGGCAGATGTGGGCCGCCAGCCGGGGTGGGATCCGCACCCCTCCCCGCGCGGCAGCACCGATGAGCACGGATAGATCACACCCCTGGATCCGTTCCAGGGCCATGAAGTAGCCGTCGTCGTCCCGCCCCAGCTCCAGCACCTGCACGATGTTGGGGTGATCCAGCTGGACCGTGGTCTTCGCCTCCCGCACGAGCATCTCGACGAAACCCTGCTGGCGGGTCAGGTGGCTGTGGATTCGCTTGAGGACCACCGGCTTACGGAACCCCTCCGCCCCCTCGGCGTAGCCGGCCCAGACCACCGCCATACCGCCGGCGCCCAGCTTCTGAGTCAGGTGATAGCGGCCCGGAGGAGTCATTCGTCTGCGGGCGCCTCGGACGGCGGTCCCCCGGACGACGGTGGACCCCCACCCTCCCGCATCTCCTTGGCGAACTGGGCGATCTTGCGGAACGACATCTGGTCGATCCACAGGAAGATCACCCCCAGGGAGCAAAGGATGGCCAGCGTGGAGGTGTGCAGCACCACGGCGTACGCCGCGGCCGGATCCTTGTCCACGCCGTAGAGGGCCAGCCCGCCGATGATGAAGGCCTCGAAGATGCCGGCGAACAGGGGCGGCGCCGGCAGCAGGATGCCGATGATCAACACCACCAGCAGCACCAGGCCCGCCATCAAGCCCAGCCCCTCGAAGTTGAACGCCATGCACAAAAACCACATGCCCATGGCGTTGACCAGCCATAGCACCACCGTCGTGACCGTCATGTTGATGCCGAAGCGCCAGTCCTTCATGGTCTGGACCCCCTCCAGGAAGGAGCGGATCAGGCCGGTCAGGCGGAAGGCCAGGCCCTTGTGGAACCGGCCGACGATGGCTTCCGTCCACGAGACAGCGCGCTCCCCCAGCACCAAGAAGGCCAGCAGGCAGCCGCCAAACGGCACCATCGCGATGGCCACCGCCTTGCGCCCCTCGTCCACGAAGCTGACGGTCCAGTCCCCGATCATGAAGGTGGCCAGCGGGATGTCGGCGAACAGCACGGCGAGGGTGAAGCAGGCCCCGAGGCCCATGATGTCGAGCGTGCGCTCCATCACCACGGTGTACATGCCGCTGCCGAACGGGATGTCCTTACGCTCCAGCAGCAGGTACGGCCGGGCGAACTCCCCCAGCCGGAACGGGAGCGCCTGGATGGCCAGGAACCCCACCGCGGTGATGCTGAACGCCTCGCGGAAGGTGATGGGCTTGACCCGGCGGATGATGAGATACCAGCGGAAGGCCCGCACGGTGTGGAGCAGCGTGAACATGCCGCAAGCGCCCAGCCACCACCCCACCGACACCCCTCGGATGGCGCCCCAGAAGATATCGAAATCCACGTTCCAGAACAGCACCAGCAGGATCCCCACCCCCAGTGCGATGCTGAGGATCAGGCGGATCAACCTCTTCCAGTTTGGGAGGGCGGGGCCGCTGCTCATCGACAGAGGATACCTCCGGTACGCTTTCGCCGCCGGGCGGCGGCCCACACGAGCCCCACGATTCCCAGCAGTACGGCGCCTCGGGAGGAGCCCGTGTGGGGTGCCAGCTGGCACCCGCCGTTGGATGGCGCGAAGCCCGCGGGATCCGTGCTCTCCAGGTACTCGTCCAGGTTGGCCACGCCGTCGCCGTCCAGGTCGTCGAGGGAGTCGTCCACGTAGGGATCGAGGAAATGAAACCGCTCCCACAGGTCGTCCATCCCGTCCCCGTCCTCGTCCCGGGGGAGCTCCAGGTCGGCGGTGGCCTCCTCCCCCACCGCGATGTCGAGGATCGTCGCGTCCTCGATGCGGCGGGCGTTCCCGCTGTAGGTCGTGACCCAGCCCGGATCCCCGATGCAATACCGGTAGGGCTCGGCCATCAGCTGGTATTCACCGGGGGCCATGCCGCCGAAGCGGTAGATCCCCTCCTCGTCGGTGGTCTTGAGCTTGGTCGTGCCGTCGGCGACGTTCAGCGCCGTGACGTAGATCCGGCCCAGCAGGCGGCCCGAGTTGGCCTCGGCGACCGTCCCGGTGAGGACCGCGGCCTCCGGAAGGGCGATGGAGCCCACGTCCGTCTCCTCGCCGGGAGCCATCTCGAACAGATCCCCGTCCAGCATGCTGGTGCACAGCTGTTCGCCGCACAGGTAGCCGGTCATGAAGTGATCGTCCTGGGGCTGCAGGTAGAGCCTATGCTCCCCTTCCCCCAGCGCATCCGCCCGGAAGGCACCGTCCTCGTCGCTGGTGGTGCTCGTGTAGAGGCCGCCCTCCATCGCCATCGCCCGGATCGAGACGCCCTCCAGGGGGACGCCGCCCCCGGTCACCGTGCCGCTCAGCACCGCCTCCGGGGCCAGGTGGACCTCCACCCCCTCGGTGAGCCCGTCCTCCGGCACCTCCACCGGATCTGCCAGCACCTGGCTGGCCAGCCCGCTGCTGCTGGCCTGGACCGTGTAGTCCCCCGGAGCCAGCCCCGCCGCCGAGAACGTGCCGTCCCCCGCCACCGTGGTGTTGGCCTGGATCCAGGTCTCGACGGCGTGGCGCACGTAGACCGTGCCGCCGGTGACCGGCAGGCCCTCGTCGTCGAACACCGTGCCGTCCAGCTGCCCCCCGACGGGGATGGCCAGGTCCACGCCAGCGGTGACCTCCTCCCGCAGGGCTTCGACGAATTCCTGGTCGTCGTCGAAGTAGACGCCGGGGTAGTAGATCACCGGGCGCCCGGTCACCGAGACCTGGATCTCGTAGTTGCCGGGCACGGGGATCATCGACTCGGCATCCTCGATGGCCGAATCCAGCCCCACCACCTGGAAATGGCCGTCGGCGTCCGTATAGGTAGTGGGGTCGATGTTGCTGTTGTAGTAGTCCTGACCGGACACGTCGATGCGGGCGTCGGCGATGGGATCGCCGGTGGCGGCGTCGGTGACCGTGCCCTCGATGGTGCCCCCGTGGGGCAGCCGGAAATCGATGCCGGAGACGGTCGTGTCCCAGCGCATGTCCACGGTCTGCCCCAGGCAGTAGAAGTAGGTGTCGTTGTAGTACGCACCGATGAAGGGCTGCTCGTCCAGGGGCCAGGCCTTGAGGCGGTAGAAGTCCTCCGGGAGGTCCGGAGCGGTGTAGTAGCCGTCCGCGTCCGTGTAGAAGATCTCGTACTGGGCCCGTTCGTCGAAGACCACCACGGGGATGCCCTCGATGGGCTCCCCTTCCGGATAGGTCACCACCCGGCCCTCGACGGTCGTGGGCGGCTCGACCTGCTCGGGGCGCGCCGAGTCATCGTCGTCCCCCCCGCTGTTGCAGCCGGCGAAGAGCGCGAACACCACCAGCAAATGGAGCAAACGAGTCATCCCATGGACCCCTCGACGATGTTGGGGATCGACCGCTCCTCGGGCTCGTCCAGCTCCTCGTCGAGCTGGCGGTCGATGCGCTCCGCCAGCGCCCGGGAAAAACGGAACGCCGTGGCTACCGCTGCGGGGTTGAGGGCGCGTATCCGATCGCGAGCCGTGTGCACCGGCGTGGCCGGCTGCCCCCGGCGCAAACCCTTGAGGGTGATGGCCGGGTATCCCCGCCCCGCCGCGACCCCGGCATCGCTGCGCCCGATCAGGGTGAAGGGCCGGATGCGGTGGAACGGCTCCTTGCGGGCCAGCAGGGCCGCCAGCCCCGGCAGCAAGGGGTGGTAGCTCTGGGGGCTCGGGCAACGCTCGCCCACGGCAAAGCACAGGGTGCCCGCGCCCACGTCGTCCACGTTGACCACGAAGGTGTTGTGCTGGGGCAGCTGGCGGCCGAAGGTGGCCAGGAACGCCTCCATCCCCCCGCAGCCGGCCTCCCGGGATCCGGTCACCAGGAAGCAGACCTCTGCGTTGCGGGTGGGCCGCTTGGTGAAGTACTCGGCCAGGGCCGCGACGACCGCCAGGCCAGAACCGTTGTCGTTGGCACCCGCCGCCGGGCGGGGGAGCATCCAGTCCAATGAAAGCAAGGTCAACAGCAAGAAAAATGCTATAGGAACCAACAAGAACATATCTAATAGCTCAAGGTTTACTTCAGGTAATCGGAGCACGATCAGGATCACCTGCAAGCCGGCCATCGACAGCACCAACTTGAGGGGATGCATCTTCCAGCGGCCATCGGCGCCGCGGAAGGCCCGACTCAGCAGGCCGTTGTGGATCAGGCCACGACGGGCCACGTCGCCGTGGGCCACGAACAGGATTCGCGGCGTATCGCCGTCCTCGTCTTGCACCTTGCGGGCGATGAGGTTGCTGGAGATGGATTTGGGCAGGAACCAGCGGATCAGGCGCCGGCGGTAGCGCGCTTCACCGATCCAGGAGATCAGGCCCACCGCCGTGAGGATCAGCCCGGGGATCGGGTGCTTGGCGGCCCACATGCCCCCGGCCAGCAACATCACCGAGTGGGCGAACAGCAGCACGGCCGGATTGGTATGGCAGACACAGCCCTCGACGCGCGACCGGTACCCCGAACGACGGAACAGCCCGGCCATCGCCTCCTGGCTGGCCCGTTCACCCGGCCCGCCCGAAAAACGATCTTCGAACTGCTCCAGCTGCTCGATGAACGGCCGTACTTCCACGCCTGACCCTCGATTCCAGAGCTCTCAGCACCCCGGACGCCACAATGTAGCATGACAGGGCCCGGCAGCAGCGGCCGCAGCCGAGTAAACTCGCTCCAATGTCCGATGCACCCCGCCTGGCCGAATACCGAACCGTCGAAGCCGCGGGCAAGGTGTTCCTGTTCATCGTCCCGTCCTCGGCCCTGTTCCAGGTGGACCGCGAGCTGGCCGATGCCCTTGGCGCTGGCGGAGATCCCGGATCCGAAATCCTGCGCACCAGGGGGAGCGATCTGCGGGAGATGGGCCTTCTCGACCCGGCCCGCCTCGCCGACCCCATCCCACGGCCCGGGCAGCTCACCACGGTGGTGCTCAACCTCACCCATCGCTGCGAGCTCCGCTGCGCTTACTGCTACGGCCAGGCCAGGCCCCGCCCGGCGATGCAGGACATGCCGGTGGCGACGGCCGTCGCCGCGGTGGAGTTCCTCTTAGACCGTCTGCCCCCCGCCCGCCCCGCGGGGCTCACCGTATTTTGCGGCGCGCCCCGGGGCAACATGCCCGCCCTGTCCGCGGCCGCCGAGCGCGCCATCGAACTCGCCACCTCGTCCGGCAGGGAGCTGCGCTTCGCCATCACCACGTCCGCCCTCTCCCTCACCCCCGAAGCGGTCTCGCTGCTCACCGCGCTGCGGGCCCGGGTGACGGTCAGCATCGATGGCCCGCCGCAGCTCCACGATGGGTGCCGGCCGGCCCGCGACGGGCAGGGCAGCTACCAGCGCTCCGCGGCCGGGCTGAGGTTGCTGGGGGCCCGCAACGACGTCACCGGCCGCGCGACGCTCACCCGGCTGGCCCCGGATCCGGTGGCCGTGGTGGACCACCTGCTCGGCCTGGGCCTGCGCCGGGTCGGGGTGTCCACCGCCGACGTGGCCGGGGAGCTGGCCATGGACGAACGGGCGTTGCGGCTGCTGGACGAGGGCATGGAGGCTCTGGCGGACCGATACCTGGAGCAGGCGGCCGGCGGCGGGCACCTACCGCTGAGCAATCTGGACGGCCTGCTGCGCACGATCCACCGGGGCACCAACCGCACCTACCCGTGCGGTGCCGGGTTACGTCTGGCGGCCTGTGACACGGACGGTTCGCTCTACCTGTGCCACCGCATGCTCGGGCTGGAGGCGTACCGTACGGGCCACATCCATACCGGATTCGAAGGGCTGGAAGAGCGGGTCAGCGGGCTCTCCTTGGAGCAGCGCCCCGGCTGCACCGGATGCTGGGCCCGGTACCTGTGCGGCGGCGGCTGTCACCACGCCCATCACGTCGCTGGCTCCCCGACCGCAGAACTGACGGTCTGCCCGTCGATCCGCCGCTGGATGCAGCGGGCGCTGGAGGTGTACGCCGCCCTGATGGCCGACCACCCGGAATTCATCCAGCGCTTCATCGACCCCGCTCCCCCCTCCCCTGTGGAGTAGCCAGGTGATACCTTGTGGCTGAACGGAGATTGTCCGGTGAGCAACAAGATCAAGCCCATCAATCGCAAGGCCCGGATGCTGGCAACCCGGCGGGACCGGGAGACGGCCTACGCGTTCAGCGAGTGCTCGTCCGTGTTCGCTCCCGGCTGGGAGACAGGGCAATTCGGCGATCCCGATCCCTGCCCCTGGAAGCACGACCTGGAGCTGTGCTGGGCCACCTGCTACTGGACCGGCCAGGTCCCCGACATGTTCATGCACCCCGAGTGGCTGGGGGGCTGTGACGACATCAACTCCGACTGGCGCAACCTGTGCACGATCCCGGACATCTGACGCGAGCCCCCGTTGTGGTGACGCTCCTGGCGGCCCTGCTGGCCTTCGCCGGCCGGCCCGCGGTCGCCGAGGCGGACCACGCCTGGGTCGCCTCCACCACCATCCGGGTCGTCGATCTGGACAGGGGTGTGATCGTCGGTTCCGTGGACGTGGCAGAGGCGCAGGTGGTCCGCGAGATCGTGTTCGATGGCGAGGGGAAGCGGGCGTACGTGGCCTCCATGGGGGGCCTGTTCGAGGTAGACACCGGCACCCTGGAGGTGCTGCGCTGCCTCAGCGACCGCCCCACCGCCGCCCTGGCCATCGACGGGCAGGGCCAGCGCCTGGCGGCCCTTCACCTGCCCTACCCCGGCGACGGCCTGGCCCGGCGCGATCTGGGGCTGCCCGTCAGCACGACGCTCCAGATCTACGAACGGCGGGGAGGCGTGCCGCTATCCAGCGCCGAGATACACGGCCACCCGTTGCGCGTGCAGTATTCCGAGGACGGGCAGCGCCTGTACGTGATGGACGCCCAGGACGGGACCCTCTCCGTGTTCGATGGTGGAGCCACCGCCGTGGACGCCATCGATGTATTCACCGATCTGCCGGACGGCGCCCAGTGCGCGGTGCTGGAGCGGGGGCCGGATGGCAGCCTGGCGGTGGTCCGCAACACGGTGGCCGGCTCGGCGATCGTGGAGATCCGGGGCGCCGCCGACCCGCCCACCAGCCAGCTCCGGGTACGACCGCTGGGTGATCGCCGGGGAGGACGGTCGCTCAGCTACACGCCGGACGGCGCGCTGCTGGTGATGTTCCTCGGCCACATGGCCCTCCTGGACGGGGACATCCCGCCGCAATGGACCCCCATGGACAGCGCCTACAGCCTGGTCCGTGTCACCGCCCGGGGTGTGCGGGTGTTCGCCACCCCCAGCTACGCCACCGCGGACGGCAGCGGCGCCCTGCTCATCGACGACGGCGACGGGACGCCGCCCCGTATCGTCGAACTGCCGGGCATCTCCCCCTACACCCTCGCCGTTCAGCCGTGAATTCGACCCGGGCCACCCTCTCCTTACCGCCGCATGTGCGCCCGCCACCGTGGGCGGACGGTCTGGCGCCCGGCCACCTGCGGCTGGGGTCGTCCCGCTGCCCCGGCCTGATGCCCTCCGAGGGCCAGCTGGCCGGTTCCCTGGACATCGCTGACCACCGCGGCCTGGGTGTGGAGCTGGCCACGCCGGTGCTGGGGGACCGGGACCTGCCCCGGCTGGAGCGGCTGCTGGCCCGGCTCCAGGGCCGCTGTCCCGGAGCCAGCGTGATCGCCAATGACTGGGGGGTGGTGCGCCTGCTCCGGCGGTACCCGGAGTTGCAGCCGGTGGCCGGACGAGTGATGCACACCCAGCTGCGCGACCCGCGCGTGAGCCAGGTCGATGGGGCGCGTCTGGGCGGGGGCCTGCCGCGGGCCTGGGGCCTGGGCGCCGCCATCTCCGACAGCTGGCGTCAGCTGGCACGGAGCGCCGGCATCCGGCGGGTGGAGCTGGACTGGCCGGCCCAGGGCCTGGACGTGGACGCCTGGGGCCTGGACCTGGGCCTGTCCCTTCACCTCCCTCAGGTGCTGGTCGCCAGCGGCAGGGCCTGCATCCACCGGGATCCCCGCGGCGCCGTGGATCGCCTGGCCGCGGGGGAGGCCTGCGCACGCCGATGCCTCGTCCATGCGGTGGAGATGATTCCCCCCTGGCCCGTGGCCGACGGCGAACGGATCCTGCGGCGAGGCAACGCCGAGATGGTCGAACTCGAGGGCGGCAGCATCGACCGTGCCCTGGCCTGGGTCCGCAGCGGTTCGGGGCCCGACCGCGTCATCGTGGGGGGCTTCTGAGATGAAGATCCTGGCGCCGTGCAGCCGCCCCGACGAGGTGGAGACCCTGATCCGGATGGGCGCCAACGAGCTCTACTGTGGCGTCTACGACGAGGAGTGGGCACGCCGCTGGGGGCTGGCCAGTTCTCCCAACCGCCGGGGCCCCGGGCCGGGCAACCTGGGCAGCTTCGAAGAACTGGCCGAGGTCTGCCGCCAGGCAGCCGAGGGGCCGGTCCCCGTCTACCTGGCGCTCAACGCCCCGTACCACCAGCCCGCCCAGGAAGACGCGCTGCTCCACCTGGCTACCTCGACGGCCGTCGAGGCGGGCGTCCAGGGGATGATCCTGGGGCACCCGGGCCTGATCCATCGCCTCTCGGGCCTGGTTCCAGAAATCGCCCTCATTTCCAGCAACCTGTGCACCGCCCGCAACGTCGAGGCGGTGCGCTTCCTGGCCGACGCAGGGGCCCGGCGGGTGATCCTCAGCCGCCAGCTCTCCCTGGCCGAGATCCGGCATATCCGCGGCGCGGTCCCCGAGGTGGAGCTGGAGGTCTTCGTGCTGGACGACGACTGCGCCTTCGAGGAGGGCTGCTGCTCGTCGGCCCACGCACTGCCCGGGTTCGACTCGATCTACTGCATGACGCAGTGGCGATACGGGGCAACCGAGCTCCGGGTGGCCACGGCGCTGGAGGCCCTGGACGAACGCCGCCAGGCCCTCGCCGAGCGGGGCTACAGCGAACACGGGCGCCTGCCCCTGGGCCCCTGTGGGCTGTGCGCCATCCCCGACCTCCTCCGGATGGGCATCGACAGCATCAAGATCGTGGGGCGCGAGGCCCACCCCTACCGCAAGGTGCGCTCGGTTCAGATGGTGCGCCACATACTGGACCGCACCCAGCGTGACGGCCCAGACCGCGCCCGCCAGCGCGCCGTCGAGATGCGCGAGAACCCGCAGGACTGCATCCGGGGACTGGCCTGCTACTACCCCGAAGTGCGTCCCACGCAATGAAGAAAGAGCAACCACCCTGCCGGCACGAGGGCGTATACGGAAAAGGTTCTTCTCAGGAAGGCATGAAGTAAGGAAAGCATGAAAAGATAGGGAGAATTCGTGGCCTTCTGTCTTTTCGTGAATTCCTACCTTCCTGCTTTCCTGATGTGAACTTCATTCAACTCTCCAAGTCTGGCCAGTCGTTGAGTTTCGTCCCCGTACTCATCCCGACAATCGCGGAATCGCCACCGGGGTTTTGCTACCATGACCGGGTTCCAAGCCAACGGGAGAGGGGCCACGTGAATTCATCGAAGATCTGCTGCGTCATCGGATTACTGCTGTCGTGCTGTGCCTCACCAGCCCTGGCCAACCAGGGGGACATCATGGGGATCGGCGCCGCCGCCATGGGGCGGGGTGGCGGCGGGGTGGCCTTCACCGACGAGGTCTGGGCGCTGTACTACAACCCGGCCACCATGGTGCAGATGCCCCGGGGAGCCTTCGCCGTGGGCGGCCACGGCGGCCATATGCGCTTCCAGGGGTATCCCCCCATCGCCTACGACTCCAACAACGACGGCATCATCAATCCGGACAATCCCTACGATCGCTGGGAGGTCAGCGAGTACGACTACGACGATCCCAGCGGCTTCCATGCCGGGCTGGTCAAGAGCTACACCAAGTGGCTGCGCCTGGGGCTCTGCCTGACGTTGCCGTACAAGCGCATCATCACCGTCCAGCAGGAGGACCCCAACCTCCCCTACTACATCCGCTGGAAGAACCGGCCCCAACGCTTGAGCCTCTACGCCGGCCTGGCCGTCCAGCCCATCGACGGCCTCTCCTTCGGCGTCAGTGTCGCCGTGCTGGCCCGCTGCAAGTTGACCCTGGATTTCCAGCTGGACGCCTCCATCAACGACGACGAGTTCCAGGAAGCCGAGGGGGACTCGTCGCTGGCGCTGGACCTCATCGTCAACCCCCAGTACATCGAGCTGGACGTCCGCCCGGCCTTCGCCCCCATCGTGGGCATGAACCTGGACATGAAGCTCATCCACAAGAGCCTGGCCGGGTGGACCTGGGGCCTGGTCTACCGCCACCCCATCGACCTGCTCATCGAGCCCACCATTCTGGGGGTCAGCCTCTACGGCCGCGCCGAGGACATCGGCTCGGTGGACTCCATCATCATCCCCCTGCAGGCCCGGGTCTATTTCACGATCCTGGATTACTTCACCCCCCGCCAGATCGCCTTCGGCACCGCCCTGCGCAAGGACCGCTTCGCCGGCTACATCGACGTCACCTGGAATCAGTGGTCCAAGGCCTTCCCCTCCGTCGCCTACGTGGACGAGGAGAAGACGGACATTCAGATCGGCTTGGTGGACCTCAACCCCCACGTCCTCAACGGCCGGGATTACGATCCGCTCGGCTGGAAGGACACCTGGGTCATCCGTGGCGGGGCCGAGATCACGCCGCCGGAGAAACCGCTCCCCGGCAAGCTGCGGTACATCGGCTTCGTGTTCCGGCTGGGCTACGCCTACGACCCCACCTGGATCCCCGAGCAGACCGGCGTGACCAACTTCATGGATTCGGACCACCACGTCTTCTCCCTGGGCGCTGGCGCCCGGGTGGGCGACCCGTTCAAGGTCATCGAGGGCCCCATCTGTGTGGATCTGGCCCTGCAGCTGCAGAAGATGGTGGAGCGCGTGCACACCAAAGACCCGGCCCTAGTAGGCGAGGACGGCACCGTGCCCCCTGGCTATCCCCTGGACGGCGAGATCACCTCCGAGGGGCTGGTCGTGGCTGCCGCGGGGACGGTCACGTTCAAGTACTGAGAGGTTGTGAACCATGCCCAGGCGTTTGACCGTCTTGCTGATCCCGGCAGCTGCGCTGCTGTTGTCTGTGCAGGCCTGCGATGAATTTCCCGCCGAACTGCAGGCCGGCGAGGCGCCCATCGTGGGGGGGGAGGAGACCTGGGACTACCCGCCGGTGGTCGCCATCGTCTTCCAGGCCACGATGATGGGCGAGGCCTCGTTTTGCAGCGGTACCATCATCAACGACGAGTGGGTCCTCACCGCCGCCCACTGCCCGCCGGATGATTTCGAATACCAGTACAGCACCATCTACGTGGGGGGAGACATCTACGACAGCGATACGCTGGAGCTGGAGTTCGACGAGTACCACGTGCACCCCGACTACAACGGCATCTCCCAGGATGTGGCCGTGCTCCATCTGACCGAGCTCTCACCGGTCGAGGGGATCCCCATCAACCGCGAAGCCTGGGGCGACGAGCTGGTGGAGGAGGAGTTCACCTTCGTGGGCTTCGGTCTCCACGACGACACCAGTATCGACGGCCTCAAGCGCAAGGCCGACATCGCCGTGACGGGCCAGCTCCCCGCCGTCTTCTACTACTTCGACGAGGAGTCGATGACCTCCAACGGCGACTCGGGTGGACCGGCCCTGTACGATTTCGGGGATGGCCTGCGGGTGACGGGCATCACGTCGTGGGGCAGCGACAGCTACGGCGTCAGCACCCGGCCGGACTGGGAATCCGAGTGGATCGACAGCTACACCGGGGGCGACTCCGATCCCTGGTCGGACGACGACGACGATACGGCGGCTGCGGACGATGACGACAACCTCGACGATGACGACGATGACGACGGCAACGATTGCAGCTGCAGCGTGGCGTCCCGGCGGCTCCCGGCCGGCGCCTGTGCCTGGCTGCTGGCGTCGCTAGGGTGGTTCGCCTCACGACGGGTACGGCGCTAGCACGCTTGTGGACAGGACCATTCAGAGATAAAAGGCCGTTCACGATCGTTTAGGAGATTCCATGGCCCAACACCGCCCCAAGATCGAAGACGCGGAGGCCGCCTACGAGGGAGGCGACCTGGATCGGGCGCTGGAGATCTGCGAAGAGCTCCTCCGGCGGGATGCCGCCAACGTGGACGCCCTCTACCTGCTGGGCGAGGCCATGCTCGAGCTCGAAGAGTTCGAGGCGGCCAACGAGATCTTCCACGACGTCCTCCGTTTTGATCCGGAGTCCGCTGGAGGCTACAACGGCATCGGCATCGCCCTGTTCGAGCTGTGCCGGTTCGACGAGGCCAGGGACGCCCTGGAGACCGCCGTCGAGCTGAACCCCAGGCTGCCCGAGAGCCAGATGTACCTGGGCTACTTCTACGAACGACGTGGCGAAACCCAGCAGGCCCGTGACTGCTTCCGCCAGGCCATCGAGTTCAACGGGGATCACTTCCGCTTTCCCATCGAGGTGGCCGCCGACGTGATGATGGACGCCATGGAGCAGGTGCTCCACAAGCTCCCCGATCCGCTCAAGACCTATCTCCTGTCCATCCCCTGGGAGATCGAAGAACTGCCCACGACGGCCATGCTACGCCAATCCTATCCACCGATGAGCCCGCTCACCCTGTGCGTCTTCCGCGGCGAGCCGCGGGATCCCCTGCGCACGACCAAGCCCCTGGACCACCGCCCCGACGAGATTCGCCTGTTCTCCGCCAACTTCGGCAAGACCGTCGAGGAGACCGCCGGGCTGCCCCCGATGCTCCTCAAGGCGGTGATCCACGAACTGGTCCAGTTCCTCGACCTGGATGCCGCCGAGGGTGAATCCCTGGGCCTGGACAGCCTCTTCCAGCAGCTGGAAGAGAGCGGCAGTAACGGCTGGTTCGACGACGAACAGCACACGCTGCACTGAACCAACGACGTAGAGGTTCTGGCCGTCCTTCGCACGAGCTCGCCCGTCTCCGATACACTGTGTGGATGCACCTCACGATCATCGGCAGTGGTACCGTCCATCCATCCAGTTCGCGCAGGCCTCCCGCGTACCTGCTGCAGCAAGATGGCAACAACCTCCTCATTGACGCCGGGCCGGGGACGCTGACGGCGCTCGCGGGCATGGGCATCCGTCCCGGGGATCTGGACGCGGTGATCCTCAGCCATCTACATCCGGACCATGCGCTGGATATCGTGCACCTGCTGTTCCACCGATCCATCGCCGGCCCGGCGGAGATCCGGGAGAACCTCAGGCTCGTCGGGCCCGAGGGTTTTGCGGAGGAGCTGGCCTCCTGGATGGACGCCATCCACCCGGGCGCCATGGACGGCAACGAGGATCTGGAGTTCGAGGAGCTGCTGGACGGGAGTACCACGGTCATCGGCCCTTGGAAGCTCATCGGGTTCGAGGTCGCCCATCGGCTGGACGCCCCGTCCAATGCGCTGGGGTACTACATCGAGAGCACTCGCGGGATCCTCTCCTACACCGGGGACACCGCGTACTTTGACGAGCTGACCAAGCTCCTGGATCGCCGGGGGTGCCTGTTGTGCGAGTGCACGTCGCCCGACCGCAACCCCATCGACGGCCACATGACCCCGGCCCGCGTCCGCCATCTGGCCGAGCACAATCCTCCCCAGCTACTCGTGCTCACGCATCTGGGCCCGGATTTTGACCGCGAGAAGCTGCCGGGCCCCCAGTTCGAGGGTTTCCCAGGCCGGGTCATCAGAGCAGAGGACGGGATGGTAATTGCCTTTGATCCCGGGTTCATACACACCACTAACTCATGAATCACCTTCGAGTTTCTTGCTGAACGCACCCCCGGTCAGAGCATCCAGCCGGGCGGTGGCTTCGCTCACCTCCAGCTGCAATCGCAACCGATCGTCCGGGCCCAGCTGGGGCTCGAACTGAAGGCGAGCCCGAGCCCGCTGACGGTCGTAGTAGGCCACCGTCACATCCTCCAGAACCCGCGCCCTCAGTTCGAGCCGCCGTTGCTGTTCGGAGAGCACGCGGATGCGTTCGTAGCTCATCACCAGATCGGCCAGGTCCCACTCCAGCTCCACGGTGAGATCCCAGGCCTGGCCCTCCCCCACCGCTTCGACGTTGCCGAACGCATCCATATCCCGATCCTGATCGGCATCCAGCTGCCCCCGCAGGGACAGATCGGGAAGGGCCCCGAAGGCCTGCGCGTCCCGCTCGAGGCGATGAAAAAAATCTGGCGTGCAGTCCACATAACGCACTGCGGCCCCCTGCACATAGAGGATGTCCGGCTCCCCTTCCATGAGGCGGTCCAGTTCGTTGGCGGCGGCGGGAGAGCCCGGGCCCCCGGCCACCAGTGCGAGTACCACCATGCCCAGGAATCTCATGGGAGCACCTCGCCACAACGGGCCTGCCGTTCAGCCACGGCGAGACGCCACAGCAGGTGGTCGAGTACGGCAACCCCCGACCGCTCAGGCAGCACGACCGGGGCCACATACCGCCCCGGGGGCCGGACGCGCTGGTACACCACCCGGTGCGTACGGAACGTCAGCGTCAGCGTCAGCTGCCAGCCGGGGGCCGGGCCCTCGCGGACCGATGCGGCCACGCCGATACGGGGTGGGGCCACGGTACGGCGCAGCACCAGCTCCCCGGGGGGGTCGATGATCTCGCCGGGGATCCAGCCTTCGGAGCCGCGGAGCAAGAGGTCGTCCAGGCCGACCTCGTCGCCGAATTCCACGCCCAGCTGCTGTTCCAGCTCGCGCTGGTGGTCCTGGAGCCGCCAGGCGAGCCAGTCTTCGAGCGTGCTGGCGTGGCCGAGGCCCGCGAACAGGAACACGAACGTGCCGGTGAGGGCACCACGGATGAAGGGCATGAGGAACCTTTCCCGGGGGAACGGGACGGAGCGCTGGAGTCCAAAAACTGGTCAGTTTCCTCTGAATGTCAAGGCCCGTTGTGCCAATATGTCCGGCCATGAAACTCTTCGAAACACTGGCCCAGCTGGAACAACGAGGAACCCCTGCTGCACTGTGCACGGTCGTGGAGGCTCGGGGGTCCGCGCCCCAGGTCGCCGGAGCGATGATGGTGGTCCAGCCGGACGGTTCCATCCACGGGACCGTGGGCGGTGGCGCCCTGGAGCTGGAGGTCATCGAGCGGGCCAAGGCGGCCATCAACGGCGGTGACGCGCAGCTGCACGCCTTCAATCTCAAGCAGGACCTGGGGATGGCCTGCGGTGGGGCGCTGACGGTCTTCATCGAACCGCTGTTCCGCAATCCCCATCTCATCATCTTCGGCGCCGGGCACATCGGCCGCGACCTGTGCGTGATGGCCAGCCGGGCCGGGTTCCGCGTCACGGTCGTGGATCAACGTCCCGAGTGGGCCGACGTGGCTCACTTCCCGGACGCCCACGCCGTCGTGGCCGCCGATCCCATCGAGTCCCTCGATACCCTGCCCTTCGGGCCCAACTGCTATGTGGTGCTGGTCAGCCACTCACACCAGGTGGACCACGATATCGTCAAGCACGCCATCCAGCGGCCCTGGTGCTACCTGGGCATGATCGGCTCCAAGCGCAAGGTCGAGCACGTGTGGGGCAAGCTCACGGCGGCGGGCGTCGATCCGGCTTTGCTAGACCGCGTACATTCGCCCATCGGGCTCAAAATCGGTGGCAATGATCCGGGCGAGATCGCCGTATCGATCCTCGCCGAGCTGATCCGCGTCCGGTACGACAGGCCCGAGGACGCCGGCACTTCGTTCTGGCCTGAGAAGATCGATGGCGGGGACGGCGCGTAGACTCCCTGGAAAAGGGACGCATACAAGAACAAAAGAAAAAAGCGCAGAGTGCGCGGAGGGGAACGCGGAGGGCGCAGAGGCGGGCTCTGGTGATGCTGCGGGGCTTGGGTGGCCATTCGCGGACTTCGTTGCTCTTTTTTTGGGGGGGGAAGACATGGCCGGGTGATGGCCTGTCGGCCGGGCCTTTCTTACTCTTCCTCTGCGTCCTCTGCGCGCGCTGGACGCGCGTCTCTGTGCCCTCAGGCCGCCAGGACGGCGGCCCTCTCTTCTTCCTAGCTCCGCGCAGCCATCCAGGCATCCAGATAGGCCATCAGCACCCGCGAACGGATCGCCTCGATCCTGGTGGACCGGGCGGGGATGAATCCATCGAAGGTCGGTGCGTCGCCCTCCCCTTCCCCCGCCTCGGGCTTGGGCCAGCCGAGGATCAGCGTCGGCTGGTCCTCGAGTGCGCGGATCTGGGAGAGCGTTTCTCGCCAGGTACCCCTCGTATCCAGTACGACGATCTCCGGCCGCAGGCGTTCCCATAGGCGGCCCGCCTCGAACTCGTTGGAGACCACCTCCACGTGGAAGCGAGGGCCCAGCCCCTTGCGCAGGCGTTCGGTCTTCTCCACCTGATGAGCCAGGATCAGCAACGGGATTCCCTGGGCGTCGGGCGCCGACGCCGCGTCGAGGGCAATCCCCTGGTCCACCATGAAGGCCTGGATCGCCTTCGGAGTCACTCGACGGTGCCCCCCGGGGGTGCGGTAGGCCTCGATCAGGCCCTTGTCGATCCAGCGGGACACCGTGGGGATCGTCACCCCGAGCAGGCGCGCAATTTCGTGGGTGGTGTAGGGCGCACTGTGTGGGTCGTCGGACCGGGGGGGCGTAGGTGGGGTCAGGGGGTGGCTTCCTCTCGTTCGCCGAAGAAAATGGCCTCGAACCGGAAGATACGGGAGTCTTTCCAGGCATCCGGCGGCAGCCCCGCTTTCCAGCACGTCTTCTCCAGGAATTCATCCCGGTCCCAGCCATTCTCGGTGGCAACCTGCGGCAACAGCAGCCCCCGCTGGTAGCCCTTCTCGACGACCAGCCCGTGCTGCCCCACGACGATTTCCCGGGGCCCCTCGATACGTTCCAACGGCGTGAGCACGGTGACCTCGATGTCCACGTCGGCGAGCTCAGCGGCCTCCAGGGCCGGGAAGCGCGGATCATCGTAGGCCGCAGACCGGGCCAGCCGAGCCACGGACTGGGGCAGCTTGCGGGAGCCGGTGATGTGCCCGATGCAGCCCCGCAGCTGGCCCCTCTTCTTGAGGGTCACGAAGACGCCATCCTGGCGGTCGAAGGCCGAGCCGGGGCCCGGCTCGTCGGGATGGAACTCCTGATCCTGGACGAGCAACTCCAGCGATCGGCGCGCGATGGCGAGCAACTGCTGCTGCTGGCTTGCGTCCAGCGCGGGGAGCTTCTCATGGGGCATGGGTCAGGCCCTTCTGGCGAGCACCGGGCCGAACAGGAAGCGCTACTCGACGTTGAAGACGAGGGAGGTCTCGCCGATGACGACCTTCTCGCCGCCGGTGAGCTTCTTGCGGGCGATGGCACGGCCGTTGACGATGGTTCCGTTGCTGCTCTTGTTGTCTTCGATGATGTACTCGCCACCCTTGCAGATGACGCGGCAATGGTAGCGGGAGACCTTGCCATCGTTCTTGATCTGGATGTCGTTGTTGCGGCCGCGGCCGATGGAGAGGGTCTCGTTGGTGATGGGATAATCCACCGGCGGGCCCTGCTTGGGGCTCATGGTCATGGAGGCCTTGCCGTCCGGCGGGGTCGCCTCACCACCACCCAGGGATTCCTGCCATTCGGCGGTGCTGTGGACCGGGGGCTCATCGTCAACTTCCGGGGTCTGGTCGCCCAGCTCCGGAGCCTTGATCGTCTCGGGGCCGGCCTCGACCGCTTCCGAGATGTCCGGGTCCGAGTCCGGGTCGCCACTGAAGGACGCCTCTTCCGAGACCTCCTCCGAAGAATCGCGAGACAGCTCGTCGTCCTCTTCGGCCACATCGCCGGTCTCTCCGACCGCCTCGACCGCTTCGTCATCCCCGGCGACCGAGTCTTCGTCGCCATCGACGGCCGAGACCAGCTCGTTGTCCTCGGCGTTCTGGGGCATCACCTGGTCCGGATCCACCGTGCGCGGATCGCCGATGACCTGGACCTCGACGCCGGTCAACTGTGCCTCGTCGGGCAGCGTGCCCCCGCACTCCTCGAGCAGGCGGTGGGTGGCCAGCGCGGCCTGAAGGACACCGTCCAGGGCGTTGCGGCGCTGGGACATGGAATCGATCTGCTCGCGCAGCTCACTGATCTCCGCATCCAGCACGCCATCGATCTCGGAAAACTCGGCGTCGTCCAGCTCGCCGATCAGGGACCGCAGCGCCAGCTCCTCCCGCTCCAGCTCCTTCTTGCTCAGGTCTTCCTCGATGGCCGTCGGAGCATCCTTCTCCTCCTCGAGAACGCCCTGGATTTCCTGGATCGGGGGCTGCATGTCACGGACGACATCCTGGTACTTCTCGAGGTAGTCGGTGATGACCTTCTCGACGATGTTGCTCGAGAACTGCGCCTGTTTGGCCCGGGCCTTCTCGATCCATTCGGCGAAGACGCTGCACTGATCGACGGCTTCCATCAGGGTGGGCACCGCCTCGGGCAGATCCGGGATATCCGAAAAATCAGCGGCACCACCGCCCTCTTCTTCGGCTTCGCCGTCGGACTCACCGCCGGCCTCATCCTCTCCTTCGCCGTCCTCGCCGGCCGATTCCTCGGCGGACTTGTCGCCGTCGCCCTTGTCTTCCTCGTCGGCGTCTCCGGCGTCGCCCTTGGCTTCTTCTTCGTCCTCGTCAGGTTCGTCATCTGCGGCCGAAACCTGCAGTTCCGGGGACACTTCTGCAGGGTTGTCAAAATCGTTCATAGCCATTCCTTCTTGCTCCCAGGGAAGTCATCTGTATGGCCGGTCCAAAATCGCTTCGGAAAGGAGACTCGGGAATCCCCAAAAACCCACTTCCAGCGAGCCTCCTGCAAACTCAATGAGTCTATTTTTGGGCCACCTTGGGTGTCAAGCCAATGCGGTCACCACAGGGCCAATTGTATTCCCGCCATGACACCTGTGGATTCCCGATGTGGCGTGCTCACCGGCGCCACCCACACGGACATCTTACGCACGCTCCCTGCAGCGAGTCCCGCAGAGGTGATCCGGGCGGCCAGCTCGAGAGCTCCCAGCACCGCCGCGAGCACGGGATCCTGATTGACCACGATGGACAGCACCAGCGTGGTGTCCACGACCAAGGTGCCGATCAGGTACGTGGAGCCCAACGCAGGCTGGCCCGCCGCAAACTGGCCCGCTCCCGGAATGAAAAAACTCAGCACACCCATGCCGTGGGCCCGGGCTCGGTTGAGGCGGCGCAGGCGGCGCCCCTCCGGTGTCTCGTCATCGGGGATCTCGTCCAGCTGCGGCATGGGCTTGTTCCCGATTTGTTCCACGAGCTCGAAGCGGAGAACGAGCGCCCGATCGATGGTGGCGTCCTCCCTGTCGGTACGGATCCGGATATCTTTGCCGTACCAGCTCAACGCATGGCCGCTGAGGCTCCCGCCCTGTCTAAGGTGTACGACGATCTTGTCCCCGGCCTGGATCTCCTCGGCCTGGATCTCCCCGGCCGGAGCCTCCGTGGCCGGAGCCTCCGTGACTTCGCTGGCTGCTGCACTCGGTATCGCCCCGAACAGGGCCACCAAGAGCAAGGCGCGGCACAGCAATGCGGTCACTCCAGATCTCCGGCGTAGTTTTCGAAGCGGCCGATCTCCTTACGGAAGAACAGCTCGACGCGGCCGGTGGGCCCGTTGCGCTGCTTGGCGATCTCCAGGTCGGCCATGTTGGGCCGCTCCGAGCCTTCCTTTTCGTAGTAGTCGTCCCGGTGGATGAACATCACCACATCGGCGTCCTGCTCGATGGCTCCCGATTCGCGTAGATCGCTGAGCATGGGGTGCTTGTCCTTGCGGGTCTCCGCCGAACGATTGAGCTGGGACAGGATCAGCATGGGGACCTTGATCTCCATGGCCAGACCCTTGAGCCCTCTGGCGATGGTGGAGATCTGCTGTTCCCGGCTATCGATGCGCGGGTCGGTGCCCATCAGCTGTAGGTAGTCCAGCGCGATGAGCTCCACGCCCTGTTCCTTCTTGAGACGGCGCGCCTTGGAACGCAGCTCGGGTAGGGACAGGCCCGGCGTATCGTCCAGGTAGATCTGGACACCGGCGAGCTCCTCGTTGGCCTGCACCAGGGAATTCCAGTCGCCGGTGGTGAGCTTGCCCTTGCGCAGATGATCCGCCTTGACCTCGGCGTGGGCGCTATACAGGCGCATCCCGAGGGATTCCTTGTTCATCTCCAGGGAGAAGAAGGCCGTCGGCCTCCGGAACTGGACCGCCGCGTTGAGCACCATGTTCAACGCCAGCGCCGTCTTGCCCATGGAGGGCCGAGCGGCGAGGATGATCAGCTCGCCGGGCTGCAAGCCGGCGGTCATGCGATCCAGATCGGAAAATCCGGTGGGAACCCCGATGATGTCGTCCTGACGCGCGCACCGCTCCTCAATATCTTTGTAGGTCGCTTCCAGCACCTGGCGCAGCGGCACCACGTCCTTGGCGTCCTTGAACTGGGACAGGGCAAAGATGCTGGATTCAGCCAGATCGAGGATGGGCCGGATGTCCCGCGGCTGTTCACGGGCAGACTCGGCAATCTCGGCGCACGAGGCGATGAGGTCGCGCAGCGTCGCCTTGTCCTTGACGATATCGATGTAGTGCTGGACCGTGACCGTCGCCGGGATGGCCATGGCCAGCTCACCGAAGTACCCCGTCCCCCCGATCTGTTCGAGGGTGGCCTCGTCCAGAGCGTTGCTGAGGGTGACGGTGTCGATGACCTCGCCGGCCTCGAACAGATCCACCATCGCACGGTAGATGCGCTGGTGAACGGGCCGGTAGAAATCGGTCTCGATGAGCACGCCGCTGATGCGCCCCAGGGAATCATTGTCCAGCAGGACAGCACCCAGGACCGCGCGTTCGGCGTCCAAGTGGCGGGGGAACTCGCTTGCGGATCCGGACGTATCGGCCATTAACTGTCCTCGGCGACCACCGTTACCTTCACCTTGGCCGGTTCACTTTCCTTCAGCTTCACGTTCACCACGTGCTCGCCAAGGGCCTTGATCGGCTCGGCGATCTGGATCAGTCGGCGATCGATCTCGATCCCCTGGCCCGCCAGCAGATCGGCGATCTCGGTGTTGGTGACGGAGCCGTAAAGCTTCTCGTCCTCACCCACGAGCTTGGCGATCTGCACCTGAGCGGCCTCGAGCTGTTCGCGCAGCTCGGCGCTGGTGGCGGCCACGCGCTTGCGGTGGGTCTCTACCAGGCGGGCGGCGTGCTCCAGCTGGCGCACGTTCTTGTTGCTGGCGCGCATCGCCAGCCTGTTCGGGATCAGATAGTTGCGGGCATAGCCGTCCTTGACCGTGGCGATTTCACCAGCACGGCCAACGTGCGGCACATCCTCTTTGAGAATGATCTTCATGGCGACCTCCTAGCTGTTGGCCGACACGTACGGCAACAACGCGATGTTACGGGCACGCTTGATCGATGCCGCCAGCTGACGCTGGTGCCGGGCGCAGGTCCCGGAGATCCGCCTCGGGACGATCTTGCCGCGTTCCGTGATGAAGTGCTTGAGGATCTTCACTTCCTTGTAATCGATCTCGATCTTCGAATCGGCACAGAACTTACATACCTTGCGCCGCTGCCGCCTTTTTCTTCGCATCCCCATGCGTCTACTCCTCGATGTGCGTGGTGGGTGTACCGCCACGGCTTGATATTCGTCGATTTGGCCAGGCCAACGACGCGCATACGCCCGCCACCGGCCCGGATCCGTTCGTTTTTGTTACTCGGTCACTTCCGGCTCGGGCTTGGCCTCGGCTTCGGGCTTGGCCTCGGCTTCGGGCTCGGGCTTGGCCTCGGGCTTGGCCTCGGGCTTGGCCTCGGGCTTCGCTTCGGGCTTGGCCTCGGCCTTGGGCGCATCCTCAGTATTCGCCGGAGCAGCGTCAGAGTCTGACGTTGCCGCAGGTGCCGCAGCGGCCTCGCGAGCTTCCTGTGCCTTACGCTCCCAGTTGGCGCGCTCTTCCGCAGCCCGCTGGGCCGCAGCTTCCTCTTGCTCCCGCTTGGCAGCGCGCTCGGCTTCGTCCCGGGCGGCGATCGCCTTGCGGGCTTCCACGTCTTCGCGATCGGAGACCCGGATGGTCATGAAGCGCAGGATGCTGTCCTCGTAGCGCAGGTACCGCTCCAGGGCGGACACGGTGCTCGGCTCGCCGAGGAACTGGAGCAGGAAGTACTGCCCCTTGTTGTGGTTGTCGATCTCGTACGCCAGGCGCCGACGACCCCACAGGTCCAGGTGAAGCTTGACCCCTTCGTTGTCATCGATGATCGAGGTCAGGCGCTCCCCAAGCTGCTGGGCGGCGGTCTCCTCCACCTCAGGCTTGGCGATGAACATCAGTTCAAATTCGCGTTGATACATTCCATCTCCCGTGAGGCAACGTCGCTGGGTTCAGCTCGCGCCCCTGGTGTTGTAACGGTTCATTGCCGGGGTGATGCCGTCGTCCAGCACCATCTCCGCGGCGTCTGCAGCGCGCTCGAGCATCTCCTCGACCACCTCTGCCTCTTCGGGGCGAAAGGTGGAGAGCACATGCCCGGAGGCGTCGTCCGATTGGCCGGGCCGCCCGATCCCCATCCGGACGCGCAGGAAATCTGCGCTACCGAGGGCTCGGGTGATATCCCGCAATCCATTGTGGCCGCCGTGACCACCCCCGGCCTTGAGCCGAAGGCGACCCAGCTCCAGGTCCAGGTCGTCGTGAACGACCACAACCTGCTTGGGGGCGATCTTGTGCCAGCCGGCCATCACGCCCACGGAATCCCCGCTGCGGTTCATGTAGGTCTGCGGCTTGGAGAGGAGCACCTGCTCGCTGGAGATGGTGCCCTTCCCGAAGACCGCCTTGAAACGCTTGCGGGAGAGATCCACGCTGTGTCGCCGGGCGAGCCTGTCCACGACCTCGAAGCCCAGGTTGTGCCTGGTCTTTCGATAGCCGGTTCCAGGGTTGCCGAGTCCCACCAGCAGATGCATCGTCTTCCCGCTTCCAGATTCCGTCCGCGAGGCGGACTATTCGGCGTCCTTGGCGTCGTCGGCGGCTTCGCCCTCTTCGCCCTCTTCGCCCTCTTCGCCCTCTTCGCCTTCTTCTTCTTCCTCTTCCTCGGCCGTGAAGCCCTTGGCGGTGACGATCAGCACAGGGTAGCGCTGGTCGAACACAGCCTCGACGCCGTCGGGCAGCGGAATCTCGTCCACCATGACCTTGTCGTCCAGGTCCAGCTCGGTGACGTCCAGCACGATGGCGTCGGGGATGTCCAGGGGCAGGCACCGCACCATGACCGTGCGGGCCATCATGTTGATGCCGCCGCCCAGCTGCTCGCCGATGGAGCGGCCGGTCGTGGTGACGCGGATCTCGACGTTGAGAGGCGTCTTCTCGTCCACATGGATGAGGTCCACGTGCAGCAGCTGCCGGCTCACCGGGTGGCGCTGCTGATCACGCACCATCACCAGGTGGCGCCCGGCGAGGCCGTCCACGCTCAGCTCCATGGGGGTGTTCCAGACCGTGGGGATACGGCGTAGCCGCTCCACGTCTTCTGGGTTGATTTCGATGGGCGTGGCTTCGAGGTCTCCGCCGTACAGCACGGCCGGGATGCGCCCGGCACGGCGCAACTTGCGCGCGGCGCCCTTTCCTCGAGCCGTTCTCATCTCCGCGATCAGCTCAATAGTACTCATAACGTCAAGCTTCCTCCGGTGGGATCGTACCCACAGGTTCCACACCCAAAACGGGCGCGTGGTTCGACTATGTGTTGAGGAGAGTGCTCTCCTCCCGTTCACCGCTCCAGGGCGGCGGCCGTCGGGTTGCGCGGCCTACATCGACAGGGAGGAGCCGGCCCCGCCTGGGGACCGACAGACCACCTCGCCGTTGAGGTTGTCGTGCAGGATGGAGTATTCCCGCGACATACCCGACGATCTTCAATTCTCAAACGCTTCCAACCCGATCCACACACCAGCGTGATCTGGTTGGGGCGGCAGGATTCGAACCTGCGATGACGGGTTCCAAAAACCCGTGCCTTACCACTTGGCCACGCCCCACCGGTCATCGCTTGGTCTGTCAAATCGCGCCGCTCAGCGCGGCGGCAAGCTAGCACTGCCCCCCTACCCTGTCAAGGGACTCCGATCCGGGGCCGTCTCAACGCTTCACCTTGAGTTTACGAATCGCCTCTTCCAGGCCGTCGACCGTGAGCGGGAACATGGGGAAGACCTGGGCGATGGCGCGGATGGTGGGGTGGTTCCAGTAGTTGACCGGTTCGGGGTTGAGCCACACGCGGTGCGTGAAGTGGGATCGGATGCGCGCCAGCCATTCGATGCCGGGGGTGCGGTTGTTCTCGTAGTAGTAGATGGCCCCGCCCGCGGCGGTCAGCTCCCACGGTGCCATGCAGGCGTCGCCCACCAGGATCACCTTGGTCTCGGGCGGGTACTTGGCTATCAGGCGCTCCGTGGGGACTCGATCCCGGTTGTAGATGTCCTTGTAGACCGTGCCGTAGATGCAGTTGTGGAAGTAGAAGTACTCGAACTCCTTGAAGTGGCTGGACTCGTGGGCGGCGGTGAACAGCCGGCTGACCAGCTGGGCATAGGGGGCCATCGAACCGCCCGCGTCCATCAGCAGCAGCAGCCGGACATTGTTCTTGCGGGCCTGGCGGAACATCAGCTCGATGTCGCCCGCGTTCTTGCAGGTCTCGTCGATGGTGTCGTCGAGATCCAGCTCCTCCTCCCCTTCCCGGGCCAGCTTGCGCAACCCCTTGAGGGCGACCTTGAACTGGCGGACCTCCAGCGCCACGTCGGTGCGGTAGTTACGGTAGCGCCGGTCCTCGGCCACCTGCACCGCGCTGCGCCCGCCGCCCCCGCCGACCCGGACCCCGGACGGGTGATACCCCCCGGAGCCGAAGGGGCTGCGGCCACCGGTGCCGATGTAGCGGCTGCCGCCGTCGTGGCGCTCCTTTTGCTCCTTGAGCATCTCCTCGAAGCGCTTGCGCAGCTCCTCCATGGTCAGGCCGGTGAGTTGCTGGATCGCTTCGGGACTGAGGCCGGCGAAAGCCTTGGGATTCTTGAGCCAATCCCGCAGGGCGTCGTGGACCTCGATGGGGGTCTCGATCCCCCGGAAGACCTGGGCGAAGGTCTGGTCGAAGGAGTCATAGTGGGATTCGCTCTTGACCAGCGTGGCCCGGGCCACCGAGTACAGGCTGTCCAGATCGTTCACCAGCCCCAGGGAGAGCGCCTCGTGGAAGGTCAGCAGCTCGGTGAGGCTGGCCGGCACGCCGCGGCGCCGCAGATCGATGAACATCTCCAGGAACAAGCGATCACCTCCAGCCGCGGCCCGGGCGCGCCCCGCCCCGCTGGAGCGTGTCCTGGTCCTGTTCCTGCTTGACCAGCGTCCCCATGAACGGCAGCGCCCGCTGGACCTCCTTGGGAGAGACGCCGCTGCGGGTCAGCACGTAGATCCAGTCGATGAGCTCGGAGGTCGAGGGCTTCTTGCGCAGGCCGTTGACGTCGCGGACCTCGTAGAACCGGTCCAGCGTGGCCTTGAGCAGCTTGCGGTCCAGATCCGGGTAGTGGACCCGCACGATTCGCTCCATCAGCTCCGGCTCGGGGAAGGTGATGTAGTGGAACACACAGCGTCGCAAGAAGGCGTCGGGCAGCTCCTTCTCGGCGTTGGAGGTGATGATGACGATGGGGCGATGCACCGCCCGCACCGTCTCGTCGACCTCGTAGATGTGGAACGCCATCTCGTCGAGCTCGCGCAGCAGGTCGTTGGGGAACTCCAGGTCCGCCTTGTCGATCTCGTCGATGAGGACCACCACCTCGTCGTCGGATCGGAACGCCTGCCCCAGCACGCCGTCCTTGATGTAGGAGCGGATGTCGGCGGTGTCGCCGCCTCCGAAGCGGCTGTCGTTGAGGCGCTGGACCACGTCGTAGGTGTACAGGCCTTCGGTGGCCTTGGAGGTGGATTTGATGTGCCAGGTGAGCAGCGGCATGCCCAGCCCCTCGGCCACCGCGTGGGCCAGCAGGGTCTTGCCGGTCCCCGGCTCCCCCTTGACCAGCAAGGGGCGGCGCAGGGCCGCCGCGGCATTCACATCGGCCTGCAGGGACTCGTCGGCGATATAGGAAGGGGTCCCGTGGAACCTCTCGAAATCCGGATTTGTCATCGTCTGTCCAATCAGTCTTCGGCGGGGATCGTGAATTCCTGTTCCAGCAGGTTGGACTCGTTGTCGTCCGCGTCCACCAGCTGCACTCCGAACAGGTAGGTCGTATCGTACTGGAAGCCCGTGTTGCCCCCAATGTTGCCGTACATCAGCAGTTCGCCCGAGGTGGCGTCTTCCTCGTCGTCCAGGGCTCCAATACCGGCAAAGGAGCCGTCGGCCCACAGCCAGATCTCCCCGCCCTGGATATCCCCCTCCTCGTCGTCGTACTGGAAGGAGAAGTTGACCATCTCGTGCATCTGCCCGTCCGGGATCTCGATGAAGATGTCCAGGTTGGCGATCTCCGGGGGGGTGCTGCTCACGGTGTCGTCGTCGGCTGCGTCGTCGTCACCGGCGCTGTCATCGTCGTCGGCCTGCGGGCAGCCCATCAACAGGAGCTGGAGCGCTGTCATCCAAAGGAAGGGTCTGTAGTTGCTCATCCGTTCACCCTATCTATATGTGCTCGCGTGCGCAGCGGGCATTGTACTGCCTGCGGCGGTCACTCCATAGTCAGGTCCACGTCCCCCTGGGACGGATCCACGGCCACCCACAGCCAGGGACTACCGTCCTCGCGGAACCAGCAAGCGTCGCAGCTGTCCAGGTCTTGCAGCGTGGCCGCCTCTTCCAGCGGGCCGCCGCCACTGTGTAGCGCGCCGCCGCCGCCGGGACGGTGGACCATCATCCGCAGGCCGGCCATCTCGTCGCCGAGTTCGAACTGCAGGGATACGGGGCCCTGGGCCCCCGACGAGGAGGAGTTCGTCGACAACGCCAGCTGGCCTCCGTCGTGCAGGGCAAACAGCACCGTCCCGGCGGAATCGAGGGGCACCGCGCGGCCCCAGACCCGGCCCGGCTCTTCGTCGTAGCTATCCACCCCCGGGTCCGAAACCGGCGACAGCGTCTGCACACCCTCGCGGATCATCGGCACGATGCTCCCTGCCCGCTGGTAGAGCGGCAGCGTCCCCAGGGGAGCCGAGACCTCCAGGTCCTGCGGGCCGGTCACCGATTCGCCGGTCCACCAGTCCACCCACTCCCCCGGTGGGATCGGCACGGAGCGGGAGTCACCGCCATGGTCCAGCGGCGCCACCAGCAGCGCCTCGCCGGAAAGGAAGGCGTCCTGGGGGTGGCGTCCGTCGTCAGGGAAAGCCAGCCCCCAGGCCTGGATCACCGGGTATCCGGTCTCGTGGGCCTGCAGTGTCAGGGCGTAGAAGTACGGGAACAGCTGGATATGCAGGTCGGCGTAGCGGCGGAACAGCTCCAGCGTCTGCTCGTCGTAGGTGTACTCGCCCTGATCCTCGAAATCCCAGGGGTTGTGATTCGAGCCGCCACCGCCGTACTGCATGATGGGCAGCAGCGCCGCCATCTCGGCCCAGCGCACCAGCACCTCCGAGGTGGGGCGGTTGTGGCGGAAGCCGCCGATGTCGGACGCGAACAGGGGGTAACCACTGGCGGCCAGGCCCACCCCGGCGCGCAGGGCCGAGGGCAGCCCGCCCACGTGGATCACCTCGCCGTCGTCGTCGCCGAAGAAGCGGAAGTCGGAGCACAGGTCGCCGGGCCAGATCACCGAACACCATTGCTGGCCGCCGTAGGTGCCGGTGCGGCCGAGGATGAAGGCCTCTTCTCCCAGCGGCTCCGAGTAGGCCTGGTGGTAGTACAGGCTGTAGCGGTGGTGCATGGTCCGCTCGTCTTCGCCGTTGGCGAACTGGAAGTCCAGCCGGAACTCGCCCAGCCCCAGTTGCACGTCCTCGGCGTAGTCCAGCTTCCAGCCCTCGATGCCGTCGTCCAGCGCCATCGCCACCCGCTCCTGCCACATGGCCTGGGCGTCGGGGTGGCTGAGGTCCATCAGCTTGCCGAAATCCTGGAACACATAGGGGCCGGCGCCACCTGCGAAGTATCCGCCGGCTTCGGCCGTGGCGTACTCGGGATCCTCCTCCTCAAGATAGGGAGCCGACCAGGCGGCGTAGCGGAAGCCCTGTTCGTGGAGGGTGTCCACCATCTCGGCGGGATCGGGGAACATGCCCTCGTCATGGATGAAGGACATGTAGTGGCCCTGCCAGGGGCGATCGACCCAGATGGCACCCGTGGGGACCTGGGCGGCCCGGCAATCGACGGCGTCCTGCAGGATCATCTCCTGGCCGGTCACCTCGTTGCGCCACTGGATTGGGGCGAAGGCCCAGCGGGGGGGCATCTTGGGCTGGGCCGTGAGGGTGGTGTACTGCTCGACGATGGACAGGGGATCGGCGGATCCCATCAACGCGAAGCGCAGCTGCGTATGCCCCAGCTCAACCGACAGCACCGACTCGTCGCTGGCGCCGATGTCGAAGATCATCGGGTGGGGATCCTCGGCGAACAGCCCCCAGCCGGCGGAGCTGACGAGCAGCGGGACCGGCACGTGGGCCTCGTTGTTGACCGCCGCCATGCGGGGCACCATCTCGAACTGCATGGCACGGATGGTGCCGCTGTGTTCCACGGCGTCGAAGCGCTCGCCGGTACCGTAGTAGCCGTCTTCCGGTGGGGCGTCGAAGCGCACCACCGTGTAGGCGGCCGCGGCGCCCTGCAGCCCGCGCCATTCCAGCACGAAGATCCCCTCCGAATGCGGCTCTACCCACAGCTCGGCAGTCAGGTCTTGCTCCAGCTCGACGGCGAACAGGGCCCCCTCTCCCTCGTCGGTCTCGCCCGTGACGCGCAGGGCGTCCACCCACTCCAGGCCCACCGGCCCCCACACCGCGTCCGGGAAATCCTCTTGATAGAAGAGGTAGGGATCGTAGTTGTACTCGTCGTCCAGCTCGTCCACGGCTCCAAAACGCAGCGCCACGGAGCGGGTGAGCTCCACGCCGTCCGCGTCGCTGAGCACCAGGGTGATGGGATCGTGGAGCACGCTGAGCTGGTAACCGTCCGGGGTCTGCAACACCGTCTCGGCGGTCGGGATCTCGTCCAGGCACTCTTTCTTGCAGCCGGCCCACGGGAGCCACAGGGCGGCCAGCAGCAAACAGATGCGGTGAATTCGTTCCATGGGGTCCCCTCATCATCGAACTACCGTGAGCAACACGTGCGCGGGTAGAGTACCTGCCACGGCGAGCGGAGGAACCATGCGCTGCGCAAAATGTGATGACATGGCCTGCTACCAGGGCCTGGACGATACGGTGGTCCGGGAGGACTCGGAACGGCAGATGGCGGACCCGGCGACGGCGCGCGTGATGCGGGTTGCCGCCGCCATCGAGGCCGAGGGCTACGGGCACTGGAACCGGGTGCAGGAGGTGATTCGTTTTGCCCGTGAGATGGGGTACGGGCGGCTGGGGCTGGCGTTTTGCATCGGGCTGGCGGACGAGGCGCGCGTCCTGCAGGACCACTTCACCGCGTCGGGGTTCAAGGTCTACTCGGTGTGCTGCAAGCTCGGCGCCCTCTCCAAGGAGGAGCACGGCATGGACCGGCTCCACCCGGAGTGGGACCGCGAGTCCACCTGCAACCCCATCGGCCAGGCGCTGGAGCTGGATCGGTGCAAGACCGAGCTGAACATCGTGGTGGGGCTCTGCGTGGGGCACGACATCGTCTTCTCCCAGCACGCCACCGCCCCCTGCACGACCCTCATCGTCAAGGACCGGGTCACCGGGCATAATCCCGCCGCGTCCCTGCACACCAGCTACGGCCGGCGGCGTTTGGGGTTGGAGGAGTCAAACGATGCGTGAATGGAAGCTGACGTCCCGCCGGACCCTGTTCGAGTCCGCCCCCTTCCGGCTACGGGAGGACCGCCTAGTCTCCCCCCGCACCGGCGACGAGTTCCCCTGCTACGTCATGGAGTGCGCCGACTGGGTCAACGTGGTGGCGCTGACAGACGACGACCAGATCGTGCTGGTGCGCCAGTACCGCTTCGGCCGGGAGACCTTCACCCTGGAGATCCCCGGCGGCGTCGTGGAGGAGGGCGAGGAACCGGCCACCGCCGCCGCCCGGGAGCTGCGGGAGGAGACGGGCTACGCCTGCGAGACCATCGAACCCCTCGGCTGGCACGAACCCAACCCGGCCATCCAGAGCAACCGGGTCCACTCCTTCGTGGCCACCGGCTGCCACCGCGTCGGCGACCTCCAGCCAGACGAGGGGGAAGACCTGGAGGTCGTCAAGATCCCCGTCAGCGCCCTGGACGAGGCCCTCCGCAGCGGCGAGATCCGCCACTCCCTGGCCCTCGCCGCCCTGAACCTCTACGCCTTGCGCTTGCGCGCGGCGCGCTAGCGGGGTACGTAGACAGTTCCCATGCCCGGATGGCGGAATTGGTAGACGCAGGGGACTTAAAATCCCCCGGTGAATCACCTTGTGGGTTCGAGTCCCACTCCGGGTATGCCTTGATATTCCATGCAGTTACCGGAATAGTGGCTCGGGGCCGTTCGAGGGAAAATTTCCGTTCCTCGCGCATGCCTCACACCGGGGACAGAAAAACCGGGTCAGGGGGTCGTGGGTGCATGCAGTTCAAGTTCCTGTGTTGAAACGGCAAAGAATCTCACCTGACAGGCGAAAAGCATAATGGGCGACCCCCTCCGCAGGAGGCCGCCCATCAAGCGGAATGATAGCTAGGAAACTGCTATCTATCCGGGACGAGGAAGCAAAATGCTTCCAAACCGAAATCTTCAGCACGGATGATCTTACCGCTAACCCAATGGCGGTAGGACTTCACGAAGATCCACCTGTAGCCCGGAGGCGCAGGTCGTCGGTGCTTGCTCATGACAAGCTCCTTTCATTGTGATTGCCGCCGCTTGGTCCGGGTTTTGACTGGATTGGCGAGTACGGCTAAAATGAGCCGTAAGACTGTGCCGTTCCAGACCACTCAGTGGCGGGCGACATAACCACCGGAAGGCCGGGGCTCCACCCGCGGCCTTCTCCGTTGGTGACTAATTCTTCTCCCTCGGTACGCCTCCTTTCTCCTCTCCTGTCTCAGAGTCGGGGGCACTCTCTGCCTGTCGGATTCGTTCCGGCAGATCGTAGACTCCCCGGCGCACGGCCAAGACTCTAGGCTGATGTTTCCTCTTCTCCGCTGAGATTGACCCCGATAGCGTGCCCCGGCCGACGTCCGGCTTCTGCGCTCGCACGGCCTCAAGAAGCTCAGTAATAGTCATCTCTCGGCCGGTCTCCTGAAGCACCTCCACCGCGAAATCAACCAGCGTTTGTTTTTCCTTACTCCTCGCTGTTGGTGGTTCGGCCTGATGGTCCTGCTCAACGAACCCAGTGTAGGGGACGCCGGTCCGTTCAAACCTCAACTCCTTGAGCACGTCGTAGCGAATCGTGAGTCGTTTGATTTCTCGCTCAATGGTAGCCAACTCCAGGTCGAGGTCGATTTTCGAACCAGGCATGTCGTCCTCCGTTCGTCAATTTTCGCATGAAAGCTATGGCCGTCAACGAAAAAACGTTTCGGAGCGACTTCATGGCTTTTGAAAATGGAGACATACCCAAGCCCTTATACGCATCCCCTTTTTTATAAAAAGGGGATGCGTATAAGGGCTTGGGTATGAATATGCTAATTTTTTTTTTGCGGGAGGCTATCGCTTTGGCTTCTTGGCAAAAAACGTCAAGATTGAGGCCATCAATAGTCCCCCACGCCCCCCCCCAGCCACAAC